>DATFRP010000202.1:0-9801 GCA_035263125.1 Vicinamibacterales bacterium | reverse complement strand
GCCCTGGCAACCCGGCCTTTCACCCGGACGAATCCAGCCTTCGACTGAGGACGCTCACTTGGGTTCGGCATGAGCGTCAGGGCTCACGGGTCCTGTCGGCGGGTCTCCCCGCTCGTCCTCGGCGCCAAAAGATCGATCACGCGTACGAAGAGACCTGATCACGGAGAAGGCGCCTGCGCGGCGAGGGATGCCCCTCCCGCCGCCACCCGTTCGACGACGCAACCAGCGTCGTAACCCAAGTGAGCGTGCATCGATCTTGACTGGCGACGCAAACGATCGCACTGGAGCTCAGTTGGGTGTGGGACGGCGGCGAGCCCTAAAGGCGACGCGATCAGCGAAGGAACCGAGCTCCGCCACAGACAGGCGTCGCGAACTCGTTCTCGAAGGACGCAGGCGCGGGAGATCGATCGGTGATCGATCTCCCGCGCCATGTGTGTCAAGGCGAGTTTGTGACTACTTTCCAGTGTTGTAATACTGGACGCAGTCGCCCTGGTTTTTGAACGGCGTGCCGTCGTCGGTGCGCAGGAGTGACGGCCATCCGTCGCTCTTGCACATCTCCTTGTCGGTGACGAGCGGGGCGTGAATCAGCATCAGCTGACCGCCTTCGACCAGCTCGTTGGGATTGGAAAACCCGCGAGGGTTGGTTGCGTTGATCGCGTAGTGAGCCTGGTCGACGACCAGGTAGGTATAGGGACCGAGGATCGACGAGACGTCGAGCACACCGGACGTCTCTTCGTCCTGATTGAACGGCGCGGACGCGCCAAACGTCAGGTCGCCGAACCGCGCGGTATCGTGATGAGCGATCTTTACGAGCACGTCCGTCGACGGATCGTAGAGCCACACTTTCCCGTTGTGAGCAGCGCCGCCGACGTCCTCCAGCAGGACAACCTGGCCGGTCTTCACGTTCACGGTGATGTTGTCGAACATGTTCACCTTCTCACCGTCGATCACACGGCCGTCGATCAGCAGGTCGATCGTGCCGCCACTATCGGGATTGGTGATGTCGTCGAAGTTGAGCCTCCAGAGACGGGTCTGGCCGATCTGTGTGCCGAGACCGTCGCTCGCCGTGTCCAGCCGATCGGTGGTCACGAAGTAGAACTGACTCGGGTTCAGCGGATTCCAGGCACCGTCTTCCGGGCGCGAGAAGGTCGTCGAGCTGGTGCCGCTCAGGGTGAAGCGCGTGCCGCTTGTGATGTTGGTGGCCCGGCTGTTGTCATCGACGATTTCGAGCGGATTGCCGACGACGTTGATCATCTTCAGCGTGCCGTTGGTCAGCCCCGCCTTGTCCACCTCAGTGCCGGTCGATTGCTTCGTCCCGACGTACACCATCACGGCATTCGTCATGATGCCCGTTCCGCCGTCGCTGTTGCCGATGACGATCGTCTTGTCCTGCGGGAACGGATTCGCGAGGGTGTTCTCATAAGCCGCGACGGCGTTGATGCCGGATCCGTTGGTCGCGAGGTTGAACTTGCCGAGCGTATAGCTGCTGCCGGCGTTCGGCCCGGTCACGACGGTCGCCTGCTGGAAGCCGGTCGCGCCGCCTTCCTCGCCGTGCATGTAGATGCGCTCGCGCGTGCCACGGCCGGTCGCGCCGTTGTAGAACGCCGACACCGCCGGCAGATCGCCTGAACAGAACCGGTTGAACGCGAACGTCGAGGGCGTCGTGGCGGATTGCTGTGTGGCCGTATCCCAGGCGAACACGCGCTGCATCAGATCGCCGCCGGAGAGCACCTTCAGATCGCTTTTGCTGATGATCCACTTCGACACGAACGAGCCGCGACTGCCGTGCGCGCGATTCACTCCGGCGGTGTTGCCGAGTTCGTGATTCATCAGCAAGGTGAGCGTCCCGTCACCGTTGTCGAACGCACCAAGGCCGTCCGGAATGCCGACCATCCGATACCCGCCGACCGTGTCGCCCACCGTGATGATCGAAGTGGTCCCAACCGCCCCGACCGATGGCAGCGCGTACGGCGACTGCGTGCTGATTGGACCGGACGACTGACCGGTCAGCACGACTCTGCTGATGATGATGGTGGCAAGCGCACACGCGCACAGAACTATTTTCTTGGGGACACTCGTCATCGGTGTACTCCCTCCTTCGGTTGTCTGGTTCGGAAAGCCCTGAACGTACCAACCCGCGGTGAACGCCGAACCAAATCGGTGTCACGTGGATGTAAAAGCACGATCTCGAGTCGTGGGGCCTGCCCCCAAACAGAACAAACGGCGGGAGATCGACTCGCTATCGATCTCCCGCCGTCATCAGTCAGGGCAATGAGCTCGTGATGGAGGCGCCTAGTTCCGGTCTCGGTTCCACAGCCAGCTCCACGCATCCCCGTCGTCGTCATCGCCGCCGTGGCCGTGCTTGTGCGATGTGACCTTGAAACCCGAAATCTTGATCAGCGCCCCAAGGTTGTGCGCGTCGTTGTACGCGCGGTGCTGAATGTGCACGTATGCGGACTCACCGGATCCGGTGAAGATGAATCCGCTCGGCTCCGCGCTCGTATCACGGATCGACGCGAAGCGCACGCACCCGTCGGTGAGGTAGTCGTCATCGTCGCCATCCGGCAGACAGACCCAGAGGTCGTTGCCGCGCAGTTCCGTCGTCAGCGGATTGAGTTGCGTCACCGAGGTCACCGAGTTGTCCTCGAGGATCACGAGATTGCCCGAATGCGGCTGGAACGCGACGTTGTCGTACATCCCGCGCTCTTGGCTGCCGGTCACGAAACGCGTGACGACCGGAATGGTGCCCGTCGTCGGATTCGGCACCGCCGTGCTCGGCGGGTGTTCCACGAGACACATGATCTCGGCGAGTACGCCGCTGTTCTCCACCAGGCTGCTGTCGGTGTGGCTCATACGTCCGGTGTTGGCCCAGCACGCTCTGAACACGCCGTCTTCCAAGGCGATCGGATCGATGTCCATGTCTTCAGGTCTGTAGTAGCCGGTGAACTTCTGGAGCAGCTGGGCGTTCCTCAGGATGATGTTGCCGTTGGCGTCCACGACGTTCGCTCCGGCCAGATCGACCTTGACCCACGCCCCGTATCCGGTCTCCGCGCCCTGCCCCCAGTTCGACGAACCTGACGCCGCGACGCGCAGTCCGTACACGGTGCCCGCCGCGAGCGGCGATTGCGCCGGCACGGTGATGGGTCCGTTGCCCTGGAATGGGATGGAGGGCACGAACTTGTAGATCCCGCCTCCGGCAGTGCCGCCGCTCGGCGCAAGCTCGTCTCCGTAGATCACCGTTCCCTCGTCACGGAACGCGAAGCTTTCGAACGAGAGGCTGCCGACCGCCTGACGCTTCACGAGATGCATCTGATCCGTGTTCGCTCCGGTGCTGCGATCCGTGACGTTGATCGCTGTGTTGATGTTCACGGGATCGATGAGCTCATAGAGTCCCCCGGTCGCTCCCGCCTCTTCGGCCACGATGATGGTGCCCCATGCGGTGCGGCGAACCGGATCGCACGAGGAGAGACCGGTCACGATCGTCGTCGTGTTCGCAGTGGGCGGTTTGGACAGGTCGACCCGCTGGACCGCAGGGTTCGTCGTCTCCTCGTCACACAGGAACAAGTACCGGGGATGATCGTTATCGGGCCACATGGCGATCTGGTCGCCCGCTGATGCGACGCCGCTGGAGACGAGTGACACATGCAGACCCGGTGCAACCTGGATCGCCTGCAGCTGATCGGGCCCATCGTAAGGGCCGAGAGCGCTCTTCTCGAGCGGATGCTTGAAACCAAAGAGTTGTTCGGCGTGGTCGGCCAGCTGATCGGCTACGAAGGTCCCGAAATCTTTGTGCGGATTGTTTGCGATCGGACGCGACGAGAGTCCGAGGACGACGAGTCCAGTAATAAGGACGGCACTGCGAATCCACGTTACACGCATTACGCATTCCTCCCACGATATGCCGCGGAACGAGCAGCGGGCGGGATCGTTGCCGATCGACACGACGTCGTTGCGACGCGGGTGTCAATTCCGCTCTGTCTCGAGTGCGGTCAACTGACCGTTTCCTCGACGCGCATTGAGGGTTTTGGCAGTAGGCTAGGCGCATGTTTCCATGGCGTCCCGTCATCGTCTTTGCGGCGATCGCCGTCGGCACGACCACCGCGATCGCCGCGCTCATGGCACCGATGGGATGGACAGTCACGTCGCCGGCGTGGATCGCGCTCGTGCCGGTTGCGATGTGGGCGCCGGCTTTCGCGCGCTTCGTGGTGCGTCGAACGGTCGACCGCGGCTTCACCGCCGTGCTGCCCTTGCAGCGATGGAGCGCCCGCGTCGTGCTTCGTCCGCTTGCGTTTCCGCTCGTCGTCTACGGAGCCGCGTACGCCATCGCATGGTCGGCAGGCTTCACGCACTGGAGCCCGGGTGGCGGGAAGTGGACCACGGGATCGCAGATCGCGGCCAATGTCGTGATCAACCTGCCGATCCTTCTTGCGTTCGGTACGTTCACCGCGATGGGAGAAGAAATCGGGTGGCGAGGGTATCTGCAGCCTCGTCTCGACGCCGCTGGCGTCCGGTCAAGCCTGATCGTCGTGTGGCTGGTGCAGGTCGCTTATCACGCACCGCTCATCGTGGGAGCCGGTTACTCCAACATCGGCGGGCCGTTCACGAATCTGGCGCTCTTTCTCGTCGGCGACCTGTCGTTCACGTTCGTCATTGCACGTGAGTCGTACCTCGCGCGCAGCCTGTGGCCGGCGGTGTGGTTCCACAGCTTTCACAACACGATCTCGCAGTGGTTGTTCCCGAAGTTCATAGCCGTCGACTCGCAGCAGATGTGGCTTCAGGGAGAGGACGGCCTGCTGCCGATGGCGGGTTACATGGTCCTCGCGGCGGCCTTCTACTACTCGATGCGGCGCCGCGGGCACACGTGGCGTGCGCTTGCCGACTCGGCGCTTGGACCGGGAGACCAGACGCAGATTCGGACGTGAGCGCGCGCGGAGCTCACGAGGCGCTGCGGTGCGCCTCGAGAATCTCCACAATCGCGGGCTGCTGAAAGAACGACGCCCACCCGATGGCATCGCCATTGTGCTTGCTGTCTCGGATGCCGGGATCGGCGCCGGCGGCAAGGAGCGCGCGCACGACATCCGCGTGCCCTCGCCCGGCGGCCAGATGCAGCGGCGTCACGACGGCATCCCAGTGCGCCCACCGGCCATTGGGATCGGCGCCGCGATCGAGCAGCCATCGCACCGCCGCCGTGTCGTTGCGTTTCGCCATCAGGTGGAGCGCGCCCCCCGCCGGCTCGATGAGCTCGCCGTTTGCCTTGACGATCTGCGCGGCGGTATCCCACTCGCGCAGCGCGAGCAGCGCGACGAGATCCATCGGCACGCATCGCGGTGGCCGCTGACCGCGAACCGCGCTGATCATCTCCGCCGCCGTCAACGCGCGAATCTTCTGCATCACGCGCTGATCGCTATCGGGTGCACTGGCATGAACGGCCACCGGCATGCCCCATGAATCGACGGCCAGCGGATCGGCACCAAGCTCCAACAACAGCTCGATCATCTGCGGGCGATTCTTCGACACGGCGAAGTGCAGCGGCGTCTGATGGTTCTCGTTGCGGCTCTGCCGCCGGTTGAGCGCCGACGGATCGGCCGCGACGATGCGCCGGACTTCGTCGCCGAGGTTCATCGCGATCGCCGAGAAGATGTGGTGCCGCGCGCCGCGCGTGATCAGGAACTCTGCGACCGCACCCTGACACGGCTCCCAGCACGTGGCCCAGCCGATCACTTCGAGGTCGTGGTCGTCGCCGCCGCCGATCACGTCGCCACCGGCATCGGCCAGCCGCCGCACCACATCGAGGTGACCGCCGGCCGCAGCCCAATGCATCGCATAGGTGTTGTCGCCGCTTTCCCGCGTGTTGACGTCCAGTCCGCGTGCGAGCAGCAGGTCGATCGTGTTCACGTGCTTCGCCGCGAGGTGCAGCAGCGACCAGTCGTACGGCTTCTTCCGGACCTGCAGCTTCTCGGGATGCTGGTCGAGCAGCGTCGCGAGTCGCGCGGCATCGCCGCTCCAGGCCGCGTCGAACAACTGATCGTCGACGTCGGTCGAATGGCTGGGCACGGTCTCGGTCATCCGGTAAGCGTATGGAGAAACGCAGCGTTGCGCAATTCCGCGCGAGACTCTGCTGCGCGAATCAATGCTCGAGGTTCGCGATCTGCGATGTCATCGTGCAGCCGGCGACTGTCGGATCAGTTGGGCTACGCCGAGATCAGATCTGCAGGGAGAGCTCGTACCCGCCCCGGGTTCACGAGCATTGCCCTGCGCGCGGAGGCCGCGATGTCAGAGCAGAACACGGGAGCCGATCTCCAGTTCGATCGTGCCGTCACCGAGTCGACCCCGCTCGCCGCTCCCGGCACCGCCCAATGCACGGGATGCCAGACGGCAATCGCGACCGAGTACTACTCCATCAACGGCCACACGGTCTGCGAGCGATGCCGCGAGACGATGGCAGCAGCCGCCCAGACACCGCTCGGGGCCGGCCCTCTCCTCAAAGCCGGCGCGCTCGGTCTCGCCGCCGGCATCGTCGGCTCGATCATCTACTATGGCGTCATCGCGCTGCTCAATCTCGAGATCGGCATCGTCGCGATCCTCATCGGCTACATGGTCGGGTATGCGGTGCGCAAGGGGGCCGGCGGGCGTGGCGGACGCCGCTTCCAGGTGATGGCGATCGCGCTCACCTACGGTGCGGTCGCACTGGCGTACACACCCGTCATCATCAAAGCGGCGCTCGATGAGGGCAACGGCGGGAAGGCCTCTGCTCCAACCACCGTCTACAGCCAGCAGCCAGCACCGGCGCCGACGACCGCCGTCGCGAGCGAGAGCTCGCAGGATCCTGCACCATCACAGGGAGCATTCGTCGCGATCGCCTCCGCGCTCGGACTCATCGCCGCGCTGCCGGTGATCATCGTCTTTGGATCCCTGCCCTCCGGCCTGATCAGTGGTGCGATCATCTTCTTCGGCATGCGACAGGCCTGGGTGATGACCGGGGTACCGCTGCTGCGCATCGAAGGGCCTTATCGCGTGGGCGCGGATTCGGCCACTGCATCCGCGTGACGCGAGCGGCCTGCACGCACTGCGGCACCGAGCTGTCGTCGGACGCACTCGCCTGCCCGGTGTGCGCATCACTCGTTCACGCTGACTCGCTCAAACGATTCGCCGCCGACGCAGACGTCCTCACACGAGACGGTTCGCTGCTGGCGGCGCGAGCCGAATGGACGAAGGCCCTCGGTCTGCTGCCTCCGCAGTCGCAGCAGTACGGAGCCGTCCAACGCCGGATCACGGAGCTCACACGAACCATCGATGGCGACCCGGCTGGATCGTCTTCGGCTGCACCTGCGAAGGACACGCCGATGTGGTGGCGCGGGCTGGCGGGCATCGGCACCGTCGCTCTGCTGCTCGTCACGAAGCTGAAGTTCCTGCTCCTGGGGCTCACGAAGATCAGCACCTTCGCGTCGATGTTCACGTTCTTCGGCGTGTACTGGTCGATCTACGGCTGGCCGCTCGCGCTCGGACTCGTGGGCTCGATCTACATCCACGAGATGGGGCATGTCGCGATGCTGCGGAGGCTCGGCATCGACGCCGGCGCGCCGCTCTTCATCCCCGGCATGGGCGCATTCGTGATGTTGAAGCAGCGCATCTCAGATCCGCTGACTGACGCGAAGATCGGTCTCGCGGGTCCAGTCTGGGGCTTGGGTGCCGGCCTGACCGCCCTGGTCGCGTACCTCGCGACGGGTGCCGAGATCTGGTTTGCGATCGCTCAGGTCACCGGGTTCATCAATCTGTTCAATCTGATCCCGGTCTGGCAGCTCGACGGATCGCGTGGCATGCACGTCCTTGCCCGAACCGAACGCTGGATGCTGGTGGCGGTCATCGGCGCAGCGTTGCTGCTGACCGAACAACGCATGCTGTTCCTCGTCGGCGGCGTTGCCGTGTGGCGAGCGATGCAGAAGGACGTCGGCCCAGGCGACGCCCGTGTGCTCGCCACATTTACCGTACTCGTCCTCGCCCTCTCGCTGCTGGCGAAGGGCGTGAGCTAGAACGCGCTGGGCCACGGAGAACACAGAGATTCGGCCACGGAGATCACGAAGATCACGGAGGGTGAGAAACGGAGAAGCCCCTCCGTTCCTCGACTTCGTGTTCTTCGTGGCTCCTATTCTCCGTTCCTCTTCGTGGCGGACGGGACGGGAGACTTCATTCCAAACACCAGCACATGGAATGAGTCCGGAATCGGCGCCGGGCCGCGGCCGCGGGCGGGCGGTGGTGGCGCATTCGGATCGACCGGCGGGAACTTCGACGAAGCGGTGTACACCCGATGGGTGGCGGCATCGAGCGCCATCGTCCTCGCTCCGAAGAGCGTGGGAATCGTCTCGATCGCGGTCAGCGCCTTGGTGCCGTCTTCCTTCATCACCGCGATGTGCCCATCGCGGCACGAGCTGAAGACCAGCTGCGTCTTCGGATCGAACCAGGTCGCATCCGTGCCGTTGCAGATCGCTGCGCTGGCCAGCACTTTCCCGCTCTTCGCGTCGATCATCACCGTGTTCGGACCGCCGCCGACGAAGAGCACGTGACGATCCAGATCGATCGCCATGCCGGTTGGCTCTTCTGCCGGCGCCACCGGCCAGTTCGCCACGACCTTGTGTGTGGTGATGTCGATGACATCGACTGAGTTCTTATCTTCGATATTGACGAACACGCGATTGAGCACCGGATCCGCCTGCCCGCTTTCGGCATCGCCTGCGAGTGGAATGGTTGCCACGACCTTCCCGGTCGCCGCATCGATGACGGTCGCCGAGTGCCCTGTGTGGTTGAGGGCGTAGATTTCCTTCTGCTTCGGCTCATAGAGGATCGCGTCCGGGTTGGCTCCGGTCTCGACCTTGCTCATCGTCTGAAGCGTCTTCAGATCGACGATGCTCACCTTGTTCTCGCGGCCGTTGCTGGTGAACCCGCGCGCGCCAGGCGCAATGGCGATGCCATGGACACCGGGCGTGTCCGTGATGCGGCCGACGATCGCATTGGTCGCCGTATCGATCACGACCACCTCCGTTCCATGCGTCACGTACAGCCGTTGTGCCGCGCTGTCGACGTTCAAGTAATCGAACGCGCCTGCGCCACCGATCGCGATCTCACCGATCTTCGAGTACATCGGATCGGCGGCGCGGAGACCGGCAACCGATGCGATGAGCGCCGCACACAACATCCCGATCATTCGAACGCGCATGATGACTCCTTTCAGTCCGTCTCAAACCTTCATTTCGGTGTGCCCGCCGTTGCATGGTCCTTGGACCTTAGTGCTTGGTGCTTGGTGCTTGGTCCGTCCTTTGGGCGGCGCCCGCTCTGGGGACCAAGGACCAAGGACCACGGACGGACCAAGCACCAAGCACCAAGGCCCAAGGACCTCTGTCCGGCCAAGCCGGACCCTACGTACCTTCCCTGCCGACCAGCGACATCATCGTCGGCACGAACACGAGCGTGACGATCGTCGACACCGACAGACCGCCGATGACGGCGATCGCGAGCGGCTTCTGCAGCTCGGCGCCAGCTCCGATCCCGAGGGCGAGCGGCAGCAGGCCGAACAACGTGCACAGGGTCGTCATGAGAATCGGACGCAGGCGAATCGCACCCGCGTGTGCGAGCGCATCGAGGCGCGGCATGCCCTGCTGGAGGAGCGCTTCGGCGTAGTCGACGAGGATGATGCCGTTCTTGACGATCAGGCCGATCAGCAGGATCAGCCCCATGAACGACGAGACGTTCAGCGGTGTCCGCGTGATGAGCAGCAGCCCGAACGCGCCCACCAGCGAGAGCGGCGCG
>DATFRP010000201.1:0-5825 GCA_035263125.1 Vicinamibacterales bacterium | reverse complement strand
CCGCCAGGCATCGTTCGCCGGAGCACCGTTCGCGACCGCATTGAGCGATTCGGTGAACGCATCGGCGGCCTGCTGAGCCTCGCCAAATGACAGACGCTGGGCCTTGAGGTTCGTGTTCTCGACCGCGAGCTCGAGGATGCGACCATCCAGATCGCGGTACGCCGCAAACTCCTTGGTGAACGTCTCGAGGAAACCGAGTTCGTCGGAGTAATTGAGCTGCTGCAGCAGCGAGCGAAGCAGGCCGGCGTTCTTCTCGACCGTCTGCTTCGACTCCTCGGCCTGCTTAGCGAACGCGACTGAGGCTTCGTCGGTGTCGGCCATGACCGCCTGATTGGCGGCGTTGCTCGCTTGCGTGAATCGAATGAGGAGCTCCGCCGACAGCCGCCGTGCTTCTGTCAGCCGCTCGAACGCCGTGTTCGTCGTGCAGGCATCCAGCGTCGCCGCTGTAGCGCAGATCGCGATCAGCACGACGACGCGCCTGGACCGCGAGCCACACAAGAGAGGAGTCACCGGACTCAGGTTACCAAATCGACTGCGGCGGCACGTGATAGATTCCGCACGAATCCCATGAGCGTTGTGAAGAACGACTTTCTTGTGAACCGGCGGGTGTTCCTCGCGTCGAGCGCGGCGATCGCGACCGGCGCGATGTTGTGGACGCCACGTTTCGCCGACGCGGCGCCACGTCTGCGCGTCACCGGCATCGAACTCCTTCCGGTTCGCGCGACCGAACGAACCGTGTGGCTCTTCGTGCGCCTGCGTACCGACGCGGGGTTGACCGGACTCGGCGAAGCCTCTGACGCGTTCGGATTCGCGAACACCACGAAGCAGGATGCCACCCGCATGGAGTCGGAGCTTCGCGGGTTCTTCAGTCTCATCGCAGGGAAATCACCGCTCGAGATCGGCGCGTATCGACAGCAGGGCGAGCCGCGTGCCGTCAAGGGAGGACTCGTTGCGGCCACGGCGTACAGCGCGATCGAGCAGGCGTTGTGGGACCTCGCCGGAAAGGCGCTCGACGTGCCGACCAGCACACTCTTCGGCGGACGCGTGCGCGACACGCTGCAGGTTTATGCCAACGTCAATCGCGCGACCAACCCGCGCACGCCCGCAGGCTTCGCGGCAGCCGCACGTGCCGCCGTCCAGGACGGGTTCAAGGCAGTGAAGGGGGCACCCTTCGACGGGTTCCCTCCACCCGGCTCACCTCAGACCGCGATCGAGACGGCCGTCGAGAACGGCATTGCTTGCATCGCGGCCATGCGCGACGCGATTGGACCGCACGTCGAGTTGATGGTCGATTGTCACAGCTTCTTCGACGTGGCGCTCGCCGAACGCGTCGCGCGCAGGCTCGAACCGCAGAACCTGGCGTGGTACGAAGAACCGGTGGCGCCCGAGCGCATCGAAGAGACGCGCGAGATCCGCCGTCGCATCCGCCAGCCCATGGCGGCGGGCGAGATTCTGTTCGGTCTGGCCGGCTTCGCTCCGCTCAGTCACGAGCAGACGGTCAACGTGATCATGCCCGACGTCAAGCACTGCGGCGGGCTGCTCGAACTGACCCGAATCGCTGCCGTGGCCGAGCGTGATGGGGTGATGGTCGCCCCGCACAACCCGAGCGGGCCGGTGTCGACGGCGGCGAGCGCCCAGGTGTGCGGCGGGCTCAGGAATTTCCGGCTGCTCGAGTTCCAGTGGGGTGAGGCTCCCTGGCGACACGACGTGGTCACGCCGCCGGAGCGCTTCGAGAATGGCGTGTTGCGCCTCGGCGATCAACCGGGCTTCGGCATCACGCTCAACGAGACGCTCGTTCGCCAACACCTGATGTGATTCGCACGAGCCCGACAGATTAAGGCGCGTTCATACTTGCCCGTGGGGCGCGTGGTAGATTCCGCGAATGTCCTTCCTCTGGATTGACGGCGCGCGCGTGGCGTCTCGCGGCGGCCGACCGCGCCGCATCGACGATCCCGCCACGCTCGAACCGGTCGGCGAGGTCGTCGATGCGACGGCAGACGATGTGACGCGTGCGGTCGCGAGCGCGTCTGCAGCGCACTCGCACTGGCGCCGCACACCAGCGGTCGAACGCGCGAAGTTCCTCCACGAAACCGCGCGGCTGCTACGCGAGGATCGCGCGATGCTCTCGGCGCTGCTGACGCGAGAGGGCGGCAAACCGCGGATCGAGAACCTCGACGAAGTCGAGTGGTGCGCGGCCTGCTTCGACTACTACGCGGAGATTGCGCGCAATTCGCACGGCTCGTCGGTGCCGCCGGTCGCCGAGCACCAGCTCAATTTCACGATCAAGGAACCGCTTGGGGTCGTCGGCTGCATCGCCCCGTTCAACTACCCGCTGCTGCTCATGACGTGGAAGGTCGCACCGGCAGTGGCGGCGGGCAACAGCGTCGTGATGAAACCGTCGGAGCTGACGCCGCTGGCTACGCTCCGGATGGCCGAACACACGATGGCGCACTTCCCACCCGGCGTCGCCAACGTCGTCACGGGCACTGGCCCCGAGGCTGGCGAGCCGCTCGTCGATCACCCCGATGTGGCGTGCATCGCGTTTACTGGATCCACGATCGTCGGCACGCGCATCGCGACACGCGCCGCATCGCGGCTGGCGCGCGTGAACCTCGAGCTGGGAGGCATCGACCCGTGCATCGTCTTCGAGGACGCCGACCTTGATGTGGCCGTGCCAGGCGTCGCCTGGGCCCGCTTTCTGAACGCGGGTCAGGTGTGCACGTCGGCAAAGCGCATCTACATCGTGCAGACAATCGCCGATCGATTCGTCGAGCGCTTCGTTGCACATGTGAGGACGATCCGTTTGGGCCATGGGATGGATCCCACTGTCGACATGGGACCGCTCATCTCGAGCAAAGCACTTGCGCGCGTCGACGATCAGGTGGCACGCGCGAAAGCACAGGGCGCCACGATCGTCGCCGGTGGCTCGACACGCGAGGATGCCGGTCCGGGCTACTTCTACGCACCCACGCTTCTGACCGACGTGCGTCGCGATCACGCGGTGGTCTGCGAAGAAGTCTTCGGACCGATCGCCTCGATCCAGGTGGTCAAGGATGCCGACGAGGCGATCGACCAGGCTGCCGCCAGCGAGTACGGGCTCGGCGCAAACATCTACACGAGCAACCTGACGTGGGCGATGCGCGCGATGAGCGAGATCAAGGCGGGCACCTTCTGGATCAATGATCCGCTGACCGACAACGATGCCGCGCCCTTCGGCGGCATGCGCAAGAGCGGCATGGGCCGCGAGCTCGGCGAAGAGGGGCTCGACGCGTTCAGAGAAACCAAACACGTGCACATGGACTTCGTGCCGGAGCGCAAGGCGTACTGGTATCCCTACTCGCGCCGCGCCTCGGAGATCCCGGACTGACGATGACGCGGACGCGCGGATTGACGATCGCCGTGATTGGCGCCGGCGCCATGGGCCGGATCGTCGTCAAAGACCTGCTCGAAACGGC
Organism: Vicinamibacterales bacterium; assembly: GCA_035263125.1. Lineage (GTDB taxonomy): Bacteria > Acidobacteriota > Vicinamibacteria > Vicinamibacterales > UBA2999 > Gp6-AA40. Next base: position 2,370 of record DATFRP010000201.1, on the reverse strand, counting down.
GCCGGACGGCACGCTCGTCGTCGTGTGCGACGTCGATCGGCGTCGGCTTCGTGAGATCGCCACCTCACGCCCGAAGGGAACCACACGCGTCCGTGTGAAACCGATGGTCGTCGACGCGCGCAACGCGGCGGCGACGAGCCGGCTGCTGAAATCGGTGGGAGCTTTCGGCGTGATCAACGCTGCGCAGCACCATTTCAACCTTGCGGTCATGGACGCGGCGCATCGGGCCCGCGCCCACTACTGCGACCTCGGCGGGCTCTTTCACGTCACGCGAAAACAAATCGTCCGCCATCACGCGTGGAAGAAGATCGATCGGCTGGCCGTTCTCGGCATCGGCGCGGCGCCTGGCATCGTCAATGTGCTGGCACGTTCGGCCGCCGACACGATGGACGAGGTGGGCGAGATTCACATCAGCGTGGGAAGCGTGGATGCACCGGCGGTGACCGGCCCCCCAATCGCCGTGTCCTACTCGATTCAGACGGTGATCGAGGAGGCGACACAGAACGCGGCGCTCTTCACCGACGGAATGCTCACGTTCGTTCCCCCATTGAGCCACGCCGTTCAGGTGGATTTCCCGGCACCGGTCGGCCGCAAGTGGCCCGCCTGCACGATTCACAGCGAGCTCGCCACGCTGCCACAGTCGTACAAGTCGAAGGGACTGCGTGAGTGCTCGTTCCGAATCGCGTTTGCCGATGCGCTTCTCGATCGGCTGATCTTCATGCGTGCCGCCGGCCTCTTGTCGGAGCGGCCCGTCCCGGTGCGCGGCACGTCGGTCACACCACGCGACGTCGTCCTTGCGGCGCTGCGCGCGCAGCCGTCGCCTCCGCCATCACGGCTCGAGGCCGAGTACGAGATCTTGCGAGTCGTGATCAGGGGCACCCGTGGCGGTCAAAAGATCGAGGAGACCGTAGACTGCCACACGCCGGCCAAGGCCGACTGGGGCATCGGATCGGATATCAACACCGGCGGCCCACCATCGATCATCATGCAGATGCTGGCGTGCGGCGAGATCACCGCGCGCGGATGCCTGCCTCCGGAGCGTGCAGTCCCCGCCGAAACGTTTCTCAACCAGCTCGCACGCCGCGGCATGTCCGTCCGACGCGACGTACGAGCTCTGTAATGGGGTCGGGAGTCATTTCGCCGAGATCACCGTCATGACCGACACAAAGTGCATGCGGATCGATGGCGCGCGGGTTGGCGCAGGCAGACGTCGACGGCAACACCTCGAGGGGGCGTTTCCCAGGGCTGCGAATCGGACGCTGCTAGAATCCCGGTGTCCTCCGAGAGTTGCCGCCCACAATGCGCAAGCTCGTTTCCAGCGGTAGTCCCTATGAGCCCAAGGTGGGCATCTCGCGGGCCGTGCGCTCGGGATCCTTCGTCACCGTGGCGGGCACGGCGCCGCTCGGGCCGGACGGTCGAACCGTGGGGGTTGGCGACGCAGCGGCGCAGGCAAAACGATGCCTCGAGATCATCGCGAAGGCACTGCACGATGCAGACGCGTCGCTGCGGGACGTCGTGCGCACGCGCATCCTGCTCACGCGCATCGACGACTGGCAGGCCGTCGCTGTGGTACACGGTGAAATCTTTCGTGACATTCGCCCGGCGAACACGGTCATGCAGGTCGTGCGCTTCATCGACCCGGACTGGCTCGTCGAGATCGAAGCCGACGCCATCGTCGATGACGGATCAGCATGACGAGAATCGAATTCCTGCTCACCGAGTTCGTGCACGAGACCGACGTCGCACGAAAACATCTCGCGCGATTGCCTGCCGACCAGTTCGACTGGCGGCCGCACGCGAAATCGTTCACCGCCGGACAGCTCGCCTCGCACATCGTCGACTGCATCCGATGGGTCGGGCCGACCTTCAGCGCGAACGAATTGGACATGGACGCGCGCGGCTACACACCCTTTGTGGCAGCCAGTGCCGCCGCCCTGCTCGAGGCGTTCGACCGTGAAGTGGCCGCAGCCAGACAGGCGATGGCGAGCACATCGGACACGAACGCCACCGACCTGTGGCGGCTCAGGATGCGTGGGAAAGTGTGGTTCGAAAAGCCCCGGGAGGTTGTGTACCGTGACATGACGTTGAGTCACCTGGTCCACCACCGCGGCCAGTTCTCAGTGTACTTGCGGCTGCTGGATGTGCCCGTGCCTGGTTCGTACGGGCCAACGGCGGACGAAGGGCATTAGTCCTTGGGCCTTGGTGCTTGGTCCGTCCTTTGGGCCCTGGTCCCTGGTCAACGGCTGCTCCGGACTGTTGGGTTCAAGGACGAAGGACGGACTGCCAGGACCACAGGACGGACCAAGGCCCAAGTACCAAGACCCAAGGACGCCTCTCGCTCTACTACAACAAAGTCCCGCGCAAAACGAC
>DATFRP010000200.1:0-13172 GCA_035263125.1 Vicinamibacterales bacterium | reverse complement strand
CAGATTGAAGCCGGTCGCACGAGATTTGCCTCGCAGTGCGGCTTCTGCCATGGCCGCGATGCCGCGGGCGGTGAGAGCGGCCCCGATCTGACGCGTTCCGCGCTCGTCGCCGGCGACGTTCGCGGCGATCGCATCGGTCCGCTCGTCCGATCGGGGCGCATCGACAAAGGGATGCCCGCGTTCACACTCTCGGATGCCGATCTCGCCGCGATCGTCGCGTTCGTTCACGATCAGAAGACGCAGGCCGACGCCGCAACCGGCGGACGGCGCGCGGTCGATGTCGCCGATCTGCAGACAGGCGACGCCGTAGCAGGGAAGCGATATTTCGACGGCGCCTGCGCGCGATGCCATTCCGCGAGCGGCGACCTCGCCGGTATCGCGGGCCGTCTGCAAGGCCTCCCGCTGCTCCAGCGCATGCTCAATCCCTCGTCCGGACGCGGCGTCGGCCCGCGTGGGGTGCCGACGATCATGGTGACGACGAAGACGGGTCAGGTTGTGACGGGGAAGCAGGCGTATCGCGACGAGTTCACGATCGCGTTGACCGACGCGTCGGGCTGGTATCACTCGTGGCCGACGTCGCAGGTGAAATTCGCGATCGATGATCCGCTGCAGGCGCACGTCGATCAACTCGCCAAGTACACCGACGCAGACATGCATGACGTGCTGGCGTATTTGCAGACGTTGAAATGATCGCGCTCAGCGCTTTCGGACGGTGTAAGCCGGGTTCTGCTCTCTGGACCCGGCGGGAGCGACGATGAAGACTCTGTTAGCTGGTTGTTCGATCGCGATAGGGAGCGTGGTGTTCTCGTCCGCACAAGGCCTCGATCCCTCGACGCTGCTCAATCCTCCCGCCGACAGCTGGCCCACCTATCACGGCGACTACTCTGGGCAGCGTCACAGCCGGCTCACGCAGATCACGCCGGACAATGTCCGGCAGATGACGCTCGCATGGGCGTTCCAGACGAATCAGACGCAGCAGATCAAGGGGACGCCGATCCTCGTGAACGGCGTCGTCTACGTCTCGACACCGGACAACGTGTGGGCAGTCGATGCGCGATCGGGCCGGCAGATCTGGCGATACACCTATCCCGCGAACGAAGGCTTCCACATCGGGCATCGCGGCGTGGCGGTCTATAAGGACATGGTGTATCTCACGACGCCCGACGCGCATCTGGTCGTGCTCGATGCGAGAAACGGCACGGTGAAGTGGACTGCTGTCATCGCCGATGCGAAGCGCGGGTACTGGTCGACCAACGCACCGCTCGTCATCCGCAATCACATCATCGTTGGCGTGTCGGGTGACTTCGACAACCTGCCTGGCATTCTCAAGTCGTTCGATCCCGAGACGGGTGCGGTGCAGTGGACGTTCAACAGCACGCTGCCGCCGGATGCGCCCAACGCACAGAGCGGCGGTGCGACCGGCGGTCAGATGTGGATGACCGGCACGTACGATCCCGCGCTCAATCTGCTGTACGTCGGCACCGGCAATCCGACGCCGGTCCTCAACGGACCGGTTCGACCCGGCGACAACCGCTGGACCTGCAGCATCGTTGCGCTCAATCCGGACACGGGCGCGCTGGCGTGGGGATTCCAGGCATCACCGCACGATACGCACGATTGGGATGCCGCCGAAGTGCCCGTGCTCGTCGATGCCACCTTCAACGGCACGGCGCGCAAGCTGTTACTGCAAGCGTCGCGCAATGGCTACTACTTCGTGCTCGATCGCGCGACCGGCAAGAATCTCCTGACGACACCGTTTGCGGCGGTGAACTGGGCCAAGGGCATCGACTCGGAAGGGCGGCCGATTCCGCTCGAGGACAAAGAGCCGGCGCGCGATGGCCGTCTCGTCGCGCCCGATGAAGCCGGCGGCACCAACTATCGATCGCCAAGCTTCGATCCGGCGACGGGGCTCTTCATCGTCAGCGCATCCGATGCGTACGGCATCTACTTCTTCAAGCAGGAGCACGGCAAGTACGGGTGGGCCGGTGCCGATTACGGCGTGCACGCGCGCGGGGTTCTGCGCGCGCTCGACTATCAGACGGGCAAGCTCCGGTGGAGCCACGATCTCCACGCTGGTGCCGGCACCGCTGGGGTGCTGACGACTGCGACCGGCATCACATTTACGGGCGACTCCGTTGGAAGCGCGATCGCGCTGCGCACGAGCGACGGTTCAACGCTCTGGCACTCGGGCATCGGGCGCGTCGGCAATTCGCCCATCACGTACGAGCTGGATGGAAAGCAGTATGTGATCTTTGGGGGCGGCAGCGCGCTGTATTCGTTCGCGCTGCCGTAGGACGTTTCGCCATGAAATCCAGCACCAATCGCATCCTCACCACGCACGCGGGCCGACTCGATGGTCCTCCGGAGTACCGGGCGATGGGACGCGCGTTGTTTACCGGCGCGGCGCCCGACGTGGCGGCACTCCAGGCCGCGGTTCGCACGGCGATGGTGGACGTCGTTCGCAGACAAGCGGCCGCGGGCATCGACGTCATCAGCGACGGAGAGATCGGCAAGATGGGATTCGGGCTCGCGTATTACGGGAGGCGGCTGAGCGGCCTCGCGAGTCGAGAGGTGAAACCGGGGGAGCCCGGATGGATGTCGATGCGAACCGGCGAGCGGCTCGAGTTCGCCGAGTTCTATTCGGAACTCCAGTGGCCGACACCGCGCGAGCGCGTGGTGGTGTCGGGTGCAATCAAGTACATCGGTCAACAGGAAGTCCAGCGCGATCTGCAGTTGTTCCGCACTTCACTCACCGAGGCGGGCGTCACACCCGAAGACACCTTCATGTGCGTCCTCGCGCCCGGCTGGCTCGAGCACTTTTTCTACAACGAGTATTACGAGAACGATGAGGACTACCTGTTCGCGCTGGCCGACGCCATCAGGCTCGAGTACAAGGCGATCGTCGACGCCGGCTTCGTGCTGCAGATCGACGATCCCGCGCTGCCCGACACCTACGACATGATCGTGCCCACGCCGAGCATCGACGAATACCGGAAGTTTGCCGAAGTACGGGTCGAAGCGGTGAATCGTGCGCTCGAGGGGATCCCGCAGGATCGCGTTCGCTATCACATCTGCTGGGGCAGCTGGCACGGTCCGCACACCCACGATCTGCCGCTCGAGCACGTGATCGATCTGATGCTGCGCGTGCGCGCGGGCGCCTATTCGGTCGAAGCCGCCAATCCTCGACACGAACACGAGTGGAAGCTCTGGAAACGTGTGCCGCTGCCGCCCGAGGCGCTGCTCATTCCCGGCGTCGTCAGCCACGCGACGAACGTCGTCGAACATCCTGAGATCGTCGCCGACCGCATCGTGCGTTTCGCGAACGTCGTCGGACGCGAGCGGGTGATCGCCGGCACGGACTGCGGATTGGGATTCAGAGTCCACCCGCAGATTGCGTGGGCGAAGCTGAAGGCGCTTGCGGACGGGGCGGCCCTCGCCTCGCAGCAGCTGTGGGGCGGCTAGGTCAAAGGGCAAAGGGCAAAGCCTTTGCCCTACGTAAGGCCGCTAAGCGCCCCGCAAGTCATAACAGAGCAGCCTTGGTCCATTCACCCGCGTCACGTCCCTCGTGTTCTGCACCACGTAGAGCAAGCCGCGACTGAGCACCGGCAGACTCCACGATTCGCGCGCGGGGAACAGCCACGCGCGTGAGATCTGTTTGTAGCCCTTCGGCGTCAGCTCCAGCCAGAGGAGATGTCCGAGCTCTCCGAGACAGAGGAACGCGCCGTCCACAGCAAGCAGCGATCCGCGGTAGGTGCTGACGTCCTGCGGGCGTCCATTCAGTGTGTCGCTCCATTCGGGCATTTCGCGCCAGACAACCTTGCCGCTTGCGACATCGAGGCAGGCTAGTGACGCATCGGGTTCGTTGCGGCCATCGAAGCCGTACAAATAGCCGTCGCGGTAGATCGGGGTGTTGAAGTGCAGTCCGAACTCCTGCGTGGTCCACACGACGCGGTGAGTGAAATCAGGACGGATCTCGATGAGCGCGCCGCCGGTGCGATAGCTGGCGGAGATGAAGACCTTGTTGTCGAAGATGACCGGACACGACGCGTTGACCGATTCGTAGCTGCGGCTGCGCCAGGGAAACGAGAAGTCGACCTTGCCGTTCGCGGGATCGATCGACATCAGCCCGCCGGTAGGCGGTTCCGACTCGCCGCCGGCAAACACGAACACGCGACGCCTGCCGTGCACGACCGCCGGTATCGGTGACGCATAGCTCGGTCCCCATTCGGTTCCTGCGCGCCACACTTCCTTCCCGGAACCCGTGTCGAACGCGGCGACGCAGGGGCCGCCAGGTGCGCCGACGTTGACGATGAGCACGCGTCCCTCGACGAGCGGCGTCGATGCGGTGCCGAAGAAGTCCTGCGGCACCTTGTAATCGGCGCGGAGATCGCGCTTCCAGAGCACCATGCCCGAGGCGATGTCGAAGCAGTGCAGCTTGCCCTCGGCTCCCATCGTGTAGACGCGCGTTCCGTCGATTACCGGGCTCGCGCGCGGCCCGTTGTTGTAGCCGTAGCGATCCTCGAAGACCGTTCCGTACTTGAATTGCCACTTGCCCGCGCCGGTCTCGGCGTCCATGCACTCGACGACTTCTTCGTCGCGCACGCGATGAATGAACATGAGCCGCCCATTCGCGACCGCGGGCGACGAGTAGCTCGTGCCTTTCGGGAATTCCCACACCAGCGGCGGCGGCAGCGTGCGGCTCAACTTCGTTTCCGTCGACACCGCGTTGTGCGTCGGACCGAGGAAGGAAGTCCAGTCGTGAGTTACCGCGCCGGCGGGCAAAGGCTTCGGTTTTGTAACCAGGCGAGTCTGTGCCTGCGCAAAGCTCGAGAGGATCGGCTGCGCCACGAGTGCCTGCAACATGGCGCGGCGGGAGATTGGGTACATGGCGAGGCGCATTGTAGGTCAAAGGGCAAAGGGCAAAGGTCAGGGCAAAGGTCAAAGGGCAAAGGTCAGGTCAAAGGTGTAGGTGCCAAGTCCCAAGCGCCAGGTTCCAGTGCGAAGTCCATGCCTCGAGTCGTACAGATTCACTTGTACCCGCACATGGGACCTGGTACGTACACCTCGACCTGGACCTGACCCTAACCCTAACCCTTTGACCTGACCTATGACCTTTGACCTTTGACCTACTGGATGGCCCTGCACCCGTCGCCCTTACAGATCTCATTCAGCACATTCGACAACCGGATGCCTGCTTCCATGAGCCGTTGTTCGACGATGGCGACGTTGCTCTCGAGATACGACGGCGTAATCAAGACCGGCTTGATTCCGACCGCGCAGTCGCTCGACGTCGCCGTGTACGTCGGAATCATGAGCCTCCGATAGATCGCTGTCTTTGCGATCTCGTTTGACTCGCGCGCCCAGTCGACAGGTGTGGCTTGCGTCACCGTCGCGCCGCTCTTGAAGCGTTTGAACAGCGCGGCCGCTGTTGCCTGTTCGCTGCCAGCGTGCCTGTTCATCGCCGCGAGCACCGTGTCGATGTCCCACGCGATGTGCAGGTCGGTCGTGTTCGCGTTGCCGTCGTCGTGGACGATCGGCTTCGCGAGCGGCACGCAGCCGCCGCCGCGATCGCCGTTCCAGGCGGCGTGCAGCGGCTGATGAATGTCGCCGACGAAATGAACGAGGAATGCCAGCTCCTGCGACGTCATCGATCGCGGTGGGTCGGGCGGCGCCAGCAGGGCGAAGCCTTTCTGATTCATCTGCAGCCGACTCCGCATCTCGTCGATTCGGTCGATCACGCAGTCGTGATTCGCGCAGTGGCCGGCGACCGAGAAGGGCGTCGAGATCGGCACGTTGATGAAGTGCCACTTCGCGGTGCCGGTGGCACCCCGATCGATGCGATCTGGCCAGATCGCGACCGTCGCCATCGTATTTTCGAGCGCCGCATCCGTGGTGAGGCCGAGGATGCCTCGGAGCTTGTCGCGGGTCGCCTGCCACAGGTTCTTCGTGGCGATGCGCGCGACGATGCGGTGCCCTTCGCGTCCCCAGGCGTGGCCCGGCTGCGGGACGAGGAGGACCGCGATCAGCGTGAAGACAACGGCAGCGCGACGAGGTGAGGGGGACATGCGCCATGCTGCGCGCACGGATGAGAGGAGCGCAAGCGAAAACGAGATCTCGAGCGGATGGCCGCGAAAAGCCGGAGGGACTGGGCCACGGAGAACATGGAGAAGCGAAGAATCTTGGCCACGGAGATCACGGAGAACACGGAGGATCTTGGCCACGGAGATCACGGAGAACACGGAGGATCTTGGCCACGGAGATCACGGAGAACACGGAGGATTTTGGCCACGGAGGCCACGGAGAACACGGAGAATGTTGGCCACAAAGAACACAAAGATCACAAAGGCGGTTCTCCGTTCCTGACTTTGTGATCTTCGTGATATTCGTGGCCAGGATTTTCCGTTCCTCTCCGTGTCCTTCGTGGCACTCGGTTCTGCGCACGCCCTCGGGCGCATGGCGCGGGGCGAAATTGAGCCACGGAGATCACGGAGATCACGGAGGTGTTTGGGCCACGGAGATCACGGAGATCACGGAGGTGTTTGGGCCACGGAGATCACGGAGAGCACGGAGGCTTTTGGGCCACGAAGAATACAAAAGATCACAAGGACGGTCCTCCGTTGCTCACTTCGTGTTCTTCGTGATCTCCGTGTTCTAAATTCTCCGTTTCTTTCACACGGGGTGACGGGGCAACGGAGTATGAATCGTTCTTCTCCGTTTCCCCCGTTGCCTCCGTGTTGATGCTTTCCCCGTTTCCTCCGCGGTCTCCGGCCCCCGGCGTCAACCCCGAGGCAGTTTTTTGAGCAGATCGTTCGTGGCCCTGAATTTCTCCGTTTCTTTCACATGGGGGTAACGGGCCAAACGGAGTATGAATCGTTCTTCTCCGTTTCCCCCGTTGCCTCCGTGTTGATGCTTTTCCCCGTTTCCTCCGCAGTCTCTCCCGGCGTCAACCCGGAGGCAGTTTTTGAGCAGATCGTTCGTGGCCTGAATTCTCCGTTTCTCTCCGTGTCCCCCGTGGTGGGGCATCGCGCTGGCGGTAGAATCACTCATACCGCAACGACGGCGTGCGGGGAGGAACTCATGAGACGGTTCGTGACAATTGGACTTGCCCTGTTGGCGACCATCGCCGCTGCGCAGCCGGTGCTCGCGCATCACTCGTTCGCTGCTGAATTCGACGACAAGCAGCCGCTCAAATTGACCGGCACCATCAAGAAAGTCGAGTGGACCAATCCGCACATCTGGTACTTCATCGACGTGAAGAACCCGGACGGCACCACGACGACGTGGGCGCTTTCGGGTGGCGCGCCGGGACAGCTGATGCGTCGTGGCATCCGGAAAGAAGCGCTGGTCATCGGTGCGGTCGTCAACGTCGACGGGTTCCGGGCGAAGGACGGCTCGCACAACGGCTTCGGTCGCAGCGTGACGTATCAGGACGGCCGCAACGTATTCACGGCGAACCCGCAGGATCAGCAGTCGACTCCGGCGGCAAAGTAAGCGCGAGGATCATCATGAGGCTTCGTCTGTCACGATGGCTGTTGTTGTCGCTCGCCGTGGGCGCGCTGGTCACCTATGTGCCGATCTCCGCGCAGAACGCGTCGACGGCAAAGCCCGCCGCCGGCCCGTCTGCAGTTCCGCGGACCGCGGACGGCAAACCTGATTTCTCCGGCACGTATCAGTGGCCGACGTATCTGCCCGGCCAGGAGCGTGGTCGATCGAACGCGACCATTTTCGACAAGAAGAACTTCACGCCGCTGAAGCCAGGCGGCGAGCCGTTCTTCGAGCCCCGTACCGGCGACCCGCGTCACGACGAGCCGCGCGACTTCTGCATGCCGGCCGGGTTCCCGGCGAGCATCCTCTCCGGCAACGCGATGCAGCTCTTCCAGACGAAGAACTACCTCGTGATGGTGCACGAGTTCCAGCGCAACACGCGCATCATCCCGCTCGACGGCCGCAAGCACCGCGAAGGACTCGAGCCGATGTACGACGGCGATCCGGTGGGGAAGTGGGAAGGCGACACGCTGGTGATCGATACGACCAACTTCAAGCGCTGGGCGCTCGACGATCATCACTACACCGATCCGAACGAGTTCCGCATGCACAGCGACGCGCTGCACACGACCGAGCGGCTGCGCTGGAAGAGCCCGACGGCGATCTCCTACACGATCACAATCGACGATCCCAAGATCTTCACGAAGGCCTGGTCGCAGGAGTTCGAGATCATTGCCAAGCCGGAGTGGGACAAGGACGGGCTTTTCGAGTACGTGTGCCAGGAGAACAATCGGTGTCCGGGAGGGAAGTGCTCGGAGGGGAAATAAGGCAGGTAGGGCGCGCTTCGCGCGTGGGGCAGGTGGGGCGGTCCGGCTGCGCGGAGTGTGGGGTGCGCGCTTCGCGCGCGTGGGGCCGCTTCGCGGTGGGGGTGAACGATGACACGTGTCGCGTGGTTCACGGCTCTCATCCTGGTTGGCGTCGGGATCACGCTGCGGGCGCAGAATCCGCCTGCGTTCGACGTCGCATCGGTCAAGCAGAATCCGAGTGGTGAGAGTCGCTGGACCTTCAATCTCGGCGCGCCTCGTCCTCCCGGTCTTCCGGCGACTGCGCCGCAGCTCGGACCACCAGGCGTAGTGACGATCACGAATGCGCCGCTGCGATTCATCATCCAGCAGGCGTACGGCCTTCCGTTGCAGTTGGGGCGATTCATGCTCGTCGGTGGCTCGGAGAAGGTCCTGTCCATGCAGTTCGACATTCGGGCGAAACCGCCTGAGGGCACGCCGCAATCGCAGATGTTGCCGATGCTTCAGACGCTACTCGCCGATCGGTTCAGGCTGCGCATCCACAAAGAGACGCGACAGGTCCCGATCTACGCGATGACCGTCGCGCGTCAAGGTCGGCTCGGTCCGGAGATTCGCGAATCGAGGTACGACTGCGACGCGCTCAGAGCTGCAGGTGCCAAGCCCACGGATTCGGACAAACCAGTCGATTCGAAAGGCCGCGATCTGTGTTGGCTGAACATCGACTTCGGGGCCACCCAGGGCGTGAGGTACGCAGGCTCCCTCTCGATGCTGGTAAGCCGTGGCGCGCAACCCTACGTCGATCGTCCCGTCGTCGATGCGACCGGCCTGACGGGCAACTACGAATGGCAACTCACGTTCACGATGAGAGATGCACCCGACTCCACCGTGCCATCGATCTACACGGCGTTCCAGGAGCAGCTCGGTCTGAAGCTGGAACCACGAACCGGTCCGTTTGAGGTCTTCGTGATCGACTCGGTGGAGATGCCGACACCCGACTGACCGGACGACTCCGGATCGATCGTTCCTGAGCCTGCCTGTTTCTTCACATCGTGGTCTGAAGCGCCACAGCGACACGCTGGTGTGACAGCACTATCGGGCCGAATACCCCTCTGAGGGTTGGGTGAGCATGACCATCAGCCTGACGCGCTGAGAGCGTACGTAGAGGCCGCCTTCACGCGGCCTGCGCGCTACTGCGATTCGTTTCCAGCGGCGTCGTTCAGCCGCTTGAGCTCTTCGAGCTCCTTCATCACGCGCTCGTGCACGCGTCGCGCCTGCCAATCGCGCCACGCGCCCTTGATGCCGTTCACGATCGACCCGGGATCCACGCTGCCACTGATCAACGGTGTCGAGAACTCCTGCGGCGTCATCATCCGGACCATCTCCTGATGAGAGATGGCGCCGCGGGCAGGAGTCGGCGTTAGATCCGGGGTCAGCTGCCAGGGCGGCGCCGGTGCGGTTTCGGTGACGCCGCCTCGGAAGCGCGGTCGACCCTCATCGTCTACCGTGAACGACTGCGGATCAGTCGGCCACCATTCGCGTGCAATGCGGTCTGCTGTTTCGGTGATCGGTCCGGGCGCAGGAGGTGGGGTCTTCTCCTGAGCGTGCAGATTTGTGGAGAAGAGGCTCAGTCCGATGACGAGTAGAGCCAGTCGTCTCACAACGGTTTAGACCCCATCCGGCCGCGATTGGCCGTCCATGGAACCCAGTATCGCACGCGGTGCCGTCGAGTGTGTACCGGCGCAGATTCGAAGTTGGGAGGTCAGCAGCTGAAAAAGCCAGGGCGGAGTCTAAGCTACAGCCCTGATACGCCGAGACGTGAGACGCACACTCCGCCGCACACTCGTCGTCCTCGCTCTCGGCGTCGCCGGGAGTGTCACACTTCTGGCGCAGCAGCCAGCGCCTTCGGCCGGATCAGGATTCATTTCTGGACAGGTTGTCGAGGGTGGCGGTACCCGGGCGGTCCCTGGTGCAACGGTCACGCTCTACGCTGCGACACCACGCGGCCCTGCGCGGGAAGTCATCGCGGACGCGCAAGGGCGCTACGTTTTCTCCGGCCTTCATGCTGGTGAGTTCCGTCTGACAGCAAGGAAAACCGGCTGGCGCGCGGGTGCATATGGGCTTGCCACTCCCGCCGAAGGCATTGGTGGTTCGGGAGACATCCTGACGCTCGCGGCGGGCGAGCGTGCCAGAGCCACGGTCCCGGTTTGGCGCAGCGCGATCATCAGGGGGCGGGTCATTGATGAATCAGGCGAGCCGCTGGCCGGCGCTCGCGTCAGCGCGCTCTCCTGGAATGCTGTTCGCGCGCGCCGTGTCCTAAGCTCGGGCGGTGATCTGGGCATCACCGACGATCGTGGGGACTTCACGATGTCCGTGCGGCCCGGCGAATACATGATCGCCGCCTCATCGGAGCAAGTCCGAATCGTCAACGGGCGTCCCCACGTATTTCGGCAGACGTTCTTTCCGGATTCATCCGCGACGCTGGGTGCCGCGGCGATTGCAGTCAAGGGTGGCGAGGAGCGAAGCGGCATCGCGATCCAGATGTCGCTCGAACCGGCGTTCCGCGTCACGGGTGTGTTGCATGCGGTTGACGCCGGGCGGATGCCGCAGCGGCTGGAGCTGTTGCTGGTCGATCGAGAGGTGGCGCAGCAATACCCGACGCGCGCGATCGACGCGCAAGGGCGATTCGCGTTCGATAACATTCCGCCCGGTAGCTACATCCTGCGGAGTCCCCCCGGCAGTCTGGGTTCACAGGACGCTTCACAGACTTCCGAACTGTGGACGCAAGTGGCACTCGAAGTGACCGACCGCGATCTCGATGTCAGCGCAAACGCGCACCGTCGTCTGCTGGTCAGCGGTCGCGTTCACTTCGACGGGGCACGCGCAATTCCTGGCCCCACCGACGGCGTGTCAGTCGGTGTGCGCCTGTTCCGCGAAGACGAACTGCCGTTGACTGATGTGGTTCCGGAGTTTGTCCCTGTCGGACCCGATGGCACGTTCTCCGTGGCGGTGACGCCGGGCAGATATGTGGTCTCGACCGGTGGGGCGCGCATGAACGCTCGCGCCGATCCCGTGCAGGGCGGCGCGGCTGCGCGCGCCTGGACGCTGCGCAGCGCCACCAGCGGAGATCGAGACGCCGCCGATATCCCGTTCGTGGTTGCAGACGATCTTTCCGGTCTCGACCTGACGTTGACCGATGCTGTCACAGCGCTGCGTGGCCGTGTCACCAGCCGGCAGGGGAGCGTCGATTCGACGCTCGTCATGGTTTTCCCAGTCGATGAAGCATTCTGGGTGTTCACCAGCGGGCGTCGCGTCGCCACGAGGCGGCCATCACCTGATGGGAGTTTCGATATACGCAATCTGCCCGAGGGCCGCTACTTCGTTGCAGCAGTGCGCGGTGGGCCCAATGAGTACGAGGCGCGCAACCCCGCGCTGTTCGAAGTACTTGCCCGGACCGCGCGCCGCGTGACGGTGATGGAAGGGGAGACGACCGCCGGGGACGTTGATGTGATCACCTCTCCAGCCTGGGACGTCGCCCGCTTGCGACCGTCACCCGCGCCCGTTGGCGCCGAGCGCGCATTCGTTCGCGACGTTCCCGCCGTCCCGCCTGCCGAGTGGGCAACTATTTCCGGTACCGTCGTGGCCACAGGATCCAACGCGCCGATCGCCGGCGCGCGCGTCGGGCTCACGCCTGGTGTCGGCGGAGCGCCGAACATCGGTGGCACGTACACCGACAGCCAGGGACGCTTCACGCTTGGTGAAGTTCCGGCCGGTCAGCACACGCTCTACGTCTCCAAGCCGCTGTACGTGAGCACCGTCTACGGGGCTGCGACTCCCGCCGATCCAGGGACGCCGGTCACCGTGATTGACGGACAGCGGCTGTCAGGGCTCACGATCGCGATGCTCAAAGGCGCAGCGATCGGCGGAACGGTTACCGATCAGAACGGGCAGCCGCTTCCTGGCGTGCGGATCAGCGTCCGCGCCTATCGATGGACAGCCGGAGGCCGCGAACTGGTGGCGCCGCGGGCGCCCACGATTTTTGGTGCAGCAACAACGAATCTGCGCGGGGAATACCGGACCTACGGCCTGGCACCCGGCGAGTACATCGTCCAGGCAGCGGTGCAGGGCGCGGTCTCCGCCATGGCACTCACGACGCAGGCGGATATCGACGCCGCGACGAAACCGCCGACGAGCGCGAGTGCAGTCGGCACTCCTGTCGAAGTCATCTATACGCCGATGTTCTATCCCAACACGCCTGATCCGGCAGCCGCACAGACGCTGCGACTCGGACCCGGCGACGAGCAGGTCATTGATTTCGAGTTCGGATTGATGCCGACGGTGACGGTATCCGGCTTTGTGCGGACTCCCGATGGCGTTGCGCCGAATCGCCTCGGCGTGAATCTGTCGCAGAACGATCCACTAGGGCCGACGGTGCCTCGATCACGATTCGCCGCTGTTGACGCCTCGGGCGCTTTCACCATCCGCGGCGTGCCACCCGGCCGCCATCTGCTCACCACCTCACAAGTCGTCGCAGGATCGTCGCCGCTCGCTGGCGCGCTCGATCTTTTCATCGATCGCGACGTGACGGGGATTGTGCTCGATGCGGTTCCGATGGGCGCGGTCACTGGGAGCATCCGCGGCGAATCGATTTCTTCGGTGCGACAACCGACTGTCCGGCTCTCCCTGTCGCCGCTGCCAGGAACACCGGCCCCTCCAAACCAGAACCGCTCCGCCGCTATTGGCGCCGACAACCGGTTCTCCATCGGGAACGTTCCGCCTGGACGGTACCGCCTCGAGCTGACGGGTCCAAACAGTGTTGTCAAACCTCGCGTCGCATCGCAGGTCGTCGCGGGCAAGGAGACGGCTGACGCCGGGCTCGAAGTCAAA
>DATFRP010000199.1:0-40246 GCA_035263125.1 Vicinamibacterales bacterium | reverse complement strand
TACCGGGTGTCTGTTTCCGCGTCGTTAAGGTGAATTGTGTATTGATTGCAGACGCGGGGATGGCCTACAGTTCTGTCATCAATGGCGCTTCCCCTTTCCATCGCCAACAAACGGCGGCGGCGAGTGCTCGCGGTGGTCGACGACTACGGCATGACGACCTGGTTGAAGTCTGTCATGGAAGTCGAAGGCTACGAAGTGCGAGTCGCGCCCAACGGTGCACAAGGCGAGGAAATCTTTCGGTATTGGCGTCCGGACGTCGTCTTGACGGACCTGACGCTGCCTGACATCGACGGCATCGACTTGTTGCGGCGGCTCAAGGACATCGATTCGCAGCCGGAAACCATCGTGATTGGCGGGCAGGGCACGATTACCCGTGCCGTCGAGGCGGGGAGGGCGGGCGCCTTCTTCTTCCTCGAGAAGCCGGTCACCGAGGACGGCCTGATGGATCTGCTCCGCAAGGCCGCGCGGCGTACGGAGGAACGTGTGGAGCATCAGCACCTGAAAGAACAGGTGCGCGAGCAGTACAGCTTTGCCAACGTCGTGGGGCAGAGCCGTGTGATGAAGGAGCTCTTCGACCTGATCGAGAGCGTGGCTGCAAGTGACGCGAACATCCTCATCCAGGGGGAGAACGGCACGGGCAAGGAAGTCATCGCCAACGCCATCCATCATCACTCCAATCGCGCCAGCGGACCCTTCATCAAGATCAACTGCGCCTCGATTCCCAAAGACCTGATCGAAAGCGAGCTGTTTGGCTACAAGAAGGGCGCGTTCACCGGCGCCTTCAGCGACAAGATCGGGCTGCTCGAGATGGCCGAAGGGGGATCGCTGCTGCTGGACGAGATCGGCGAGATGCCGCCGTACCTGCAGACCAAACTGCTGCGCGTGCTGCAGGAACGTGAGTACCGGCCGATCGGCAGCGACCGGCTCGTGACCGTGGACTTCCGGTTGATTTGCGCCACCAACATCGACATCGAGGTGGCGCTCCGCGAAGGCAAGCTCCGCGAGGATCTGTATTTCCGCATCAATACCATCGCGCTCCGGGTGGCGCCTCTCCGGGAGCGCACCGAGGACGTTCCGCTGCTCTGCAACCACTTCCTCTCGAAGTTCAATCGGCGGTATCAGAAGAGCGTCCGCTCGGTGTCCCCGTCCGCCTACCATCTCTTGATTCGCAATCGATGGGCGGGCAACGTGCGCGAGCTGGAGAACGCGATCGAACGCGCCGTGCTCGTGTGCAAGACCGGCGAAGTGACGCCGTCCGATCTGCCCGAGTCGATCCGGGAAGAGAACATCACCGTTCAGGAGTTCTCGATCCCGCCGCATCGGACACTCGCCGAGATCGAGCGCATGGCGATCGTGCAGACGCTCCAGCGTACGAACTGGAACAAGCAGGAAGCGGCGCAGATTCTCGGACTGTATCGGCCCACGCTGTACAGCAAGATGAAGAAGCACGACATCAAGGATCAGCGCGGCCAGCGTCGCCCTGCCAGCCCCGCTCGCTGAATGTCGACACTTGACGCGTTGAGACGCCGAGCCCGCTGAGCCGCCCGTGCCCGCCGATCGCATTCTGCGCCGGGTGCGCACCGAACTGCGCCTCTCGGGCACGGCCGCCTGGCGGGGTTTCGTCGAACTGATCAACAGCAACGATCTCACGCACTCGGCGTCGATCGCGTACTACGCGCTCCTGTCGTTGTTTCCATTCCTGCTGCTCATCCTCTCGCTCCTCGGCGCAGTCACCGCCGACGAGCACGACCGCGTGGCCGTGCTCGACTTCGTGTTCCGCTACTTTCCGACTCAGCTCGATTTCGTGACCAATCAGCTCGATGCCTTCCGGGCCGCCCGGGTCCAGATCGGCATCGGTGGCCTGCTGGCGCTCGTCTGGGGCTCGCTTGGCGTCTTCGGGGCGGTCACGAGCGCGGTCAACGAAGCCTGGGGTGTCGACAGGCAGCGCAGCTTCCTCAAGCACCGTCTCGTGTCGTTCCTCATGCTCGTCGCCGCCGGCGGCGTGATGATGGTCGCGCTGATGATCGTCAGCCTGGTGGAAGTCGTCGAGCGGTCGCGGTTTGGCGCGATCGTAGCCAGCATCAGGGGGATGTATGTCGTGCAGACGCTCGGCTTTCAGTATCTCGGCACGGTGCTGGTCATCATTGCGGTCGGTCTCGTCTTCTATTTCATTCCGAACGCGAAGACGCGCTTTCGCGACGTCTGGGTCGGCGCCATTCTGACGGGTGCGCTGTGGCGGCTGGCCTTCGACGGCTTCTCGTGGTACATCGGACGAAACACAGGCATGCGGATGATTCACGGATCGGTCGCCGCTATTCTCGGCTTCCTTCTGTGGATCTATGTGTCGTCGATCATCCTCATGTACGGCGTCGAGTTCACCGCGGCCTACGCCCGCATGCGTCGGCGTCGGCCCGACGATGTGCCGGCCGCCCAGTCGCCCCGCGTATGAGTACGGAGAGTGTAGGCCGGGTCTTTAGACCCGGCGCCCTTCTCGGAATCGTAGCTGTGTGCTGCATCCCGATCGCAACCGACGGTCTCGAGCTCATCTCCGTCGATCAGGAAATCCAGATCGGCAGGCAGGCCAACGCGCAGATGCGCAAGGATGTGCCCGTGCTTCGGGATCCGACGGTCACAGCCTATGTGAACGATGTGGCGAGACGATTGGTTCGCGTCGCACCCGGGCCGAAGTATCCGTACAGCTTCGTCATCGCGAATACACGGGAGATCAACGCGTTCTCGCTCCCGGGCGGGCCGGTGTGGATCCACCGCGGTGTTCTGCAGGTCGCCACCAACGAATCGCAGGTCGCCGGTGTGCTCGCCCATGAGATCGCGCACATCGCGCAGCGCCACGCCGCGGCACAACTCACGAAGGTGGCGATCACCAACTGGGGGCTGAGTCTGCTGGGGGCGATGCTCGGCAACACCGGCGGAGCAGGCGCCGCGCAGGTAGCAGGCGGGTTTCTCGCCAGCGGTGCGTTCCTGAAGTTCAGCCGCGACGATGAACGCGATGCCGACAAAGTCGGGCTTGTACTGTTGACGCGGGCGGGATGGGATGCGCGCGGGATGATCGAGTTGTTCGATATCCTGCGCCGCGAACAGGGCAGAGACCCGAGCCGTGTAGAGGCGTTCTTCTCGAGTCATCCGTCGCCTCAGGAGCGCATCGCGGAGTTGCGGACCGCCGTGGCCAGGCACCGCGGCGGCCGTCGTGACACGGCGCGGTTTCAGGAAATCAAGGCCCGGCTGCGCAGGGCTCCGCAGCCCAAGTCAGTACAATCTCACAAGTGAATCGTCTCGCCGCTGAACACAGTCCTTACCTGCTCCAGCACAAAGACAATCCGGTCGACTGGTACGCCTGGGGAGAAGAGGCGTTTGCCAGAGCCCGCAACGAGTCGAAACCGATCTTTCTCTCGGTCGGCTATTCCACGTGTCACTGGTGCCACGTGATGGAGCACGAGAGCTTCGAGAGCCGCGAGATCGCCGAGATTCTCAACCGCGACTTCGTGTCCATCAAGGTGGACCGCGAGGAACGCCCCGATGTCGATCGCGTCTACATGACCTTCGTGCAGGCGACGACGGGATCCGGAGGCTGGCCGATGAGCGTCTGGCTCACGCCCTCGCTGCGGCCGTTTTATGGCGGCACCTACTTTCCGCCATCGTCGCGATGGGGTCGGCCCGGTTTCGCGGAGATTCTCGAAGAGATCGCGCGCGTCTGGCGCGACGAGCGTGGCAGAGTCGAGCAGTCGGCAGCGACGATCGTCGAGCGGCTCCGTGCCGTGCGTTCGAGTGGTGGGAGAGAAACGGTTGCCGCCGCCGTCGCGCTCGGTCGCGCGGCGGAAGAATTCGCCGTGGCTTTCGACAGCCGACGCGGCGGTTTTGGTACCGCGCCGAAGTTCCCGCGGCCGAGCGAGCTGCTGTTCCTGCTGCGCGAGCATGCCCGAACCGGCGCCAGCGAACCTCGGGATATGGTGCTCGTGACCCTCCGCGCGATGGCGCTCGGCGGAATGCGCGATCATCTCGGCGGCGGCTTCCATCGCTATTCCGTGGACAGCGAGTGGCGGGTGCCGCATTTCGAGAAGATGCTTTACGACCAGGCGCAGCTGGTGCTCGCGTATCTCGAGGCGGCTCAGATCACCGGTGATGATGTTTTCGCGCGCGTCGCAATCGATACGCTCGAGTACGTCCGTCGCGACCTTTCCGATCCGGACGGCGGGTTCTACTCGGCAGAAGATGCCGACAGCGTGCCCCCCGAACACGTACATGAGGCTCACCCCCCCAAGATGGAAGGGGCGTTCTACATCTGGTCCGATGAGGAGATCGGCGCCGTTCTCGGCGCCGACGCGGATCTCTTCCGCGCTCGCTACGGAGTGCGGCCCTCGGGAAATGCGCCTGCAGATCCGCAGGGCGAATTCACTGGAAAGAACCTCCTCTATACGGCGCGTTCATTGGACGACATCGCCAACGCCAGTGGTCAATCCGCCGAAGACGTCGGCATGAGGATGGCGCGTGCGCGGGCGGAACTGTTGTCGCGCCGGTCCCTCAGACCCCGCCCGCATCTGGACGACAAGGTCCTGACGGCATGGAACGGCCTCGCGATCGCCGCATTCGCGCGGGCCGCGCGCGTGCTCGGCGGGACGTCCCCCTACCTTGCCGATGCGCAGCGGGCCGCAACGTTCGTGAAATCGCGCGTGTGGCAGGCATCGACGCGGACGTTGCTTCGTCGCTATCGGAAGGGAGACGCCGGCGTCGATGCCTATGCCGAAGACTACGCCTTCCTGATCTTCGGACTGCTCGAACTGCTCCAGGTGGACGGCGACCCGCAGTGGCTCGATTGGGCCGTCGACCTTCAGGCGCGTCAGGACGAGTTGTTCTGGGACCCGATCGAGGGCGGCTGGTTCAGCACGACCGGGCGCGATGACTCGGTACTGCTGCGACTCAAGGAGGACTACGACGGCGCTGAGCCTGCGGCGAGCTCGGTGAGCGTGTTGAATCTTCTGGTGCTCGCCCACCTAGGCCTCGGCGGATCGGCTGGCGACGACTATCGATCGAAGATCGAACTGACGCTCGGCACCTTTTCAGGTCGCACCGCGCAGGCGGGACGCACAGTTCCTATGATGCTCGCCGCGCTCTCGTCGTATGATGCTGGTATCCCGCAGGTCGTGATCGTCGGCGAGCGGGGAGCAGCCGACACGATCGCGCTGCTCGATGTGATCAGGACGCGTTACCGACCAACGATGGTGACGCTGCCTGTGAATACGCGCGATCGAGAGATGATGGCCGCGCGGCTCCCGTGGGTCGCCAGCCTGCGAGAGCGAGAGGGGAGAGCGACCGCATATCTCTGCCGCGAGTTCGCATGTCAGGCTCCGACGAGTGAGCCGGAGGAGCTGGCACGGCAGTTGGAGCAGACGTAGCAGGAGACAGATGCGGGCTGCGCATCAGGTGCCTGCGGCTTTTGCACTTTCGCTTCTCGTTTTGAATTACAGTGTCGTTGATGGACATCACCGTCGATATCTGGCTGCGTGGGGACAATCACGCGACGACCGCTACGATCAGTCCGGTCGCGCGCGACCCGCGAGAGTGGACCGACGCGGATGTGAACGCGGTGCTCGTCGGCATGCTGCGCGCACTCGAGCGAGCCAAGAACCCAGACGCGCCGTCTGATCGACCGGTGGCGTTGCGGGGATTCAGCTGGATCGTGAACCCGTTCGAGAGCGGCGGTGTCGTGATTGCACTCGAGATGACGTTGGGGGCGATTGTCGCCGGGCCGTTCGACATCGCCGAGCGCAGACTGAGCGACATGATCGAGCATGTCATAGCGGCCGAGCGTGCGAAGACACCTGTGGCATCGGCGGCATCGGTGATATCGGGCACGGTGCACTGAGCTGCGTGTCAGCGTCTTCGGTGTGAATGATTCGAAGACGGTGTGGCGAAAAAAATGGCCCGTGCCGGCGGGGCGAAACCGCCGGCTGGGCCCGCGGGGACTTACGACGTGGTATGAGGGTTGTCGCGGAGAAGGCGACGCGTCGTGAGTCCCCGCTAATCAGCATATCGCACTCCGGGTCGCCTGTATCGACCTATAAAATCAGCATTTTCAGTAGTTTGCGTGGATCTATATGGCTGAGTTTAGCCAAAACCCATGGACAGGTCCGCCCGAACTGAACCGGCAAGTGGACCGAATGGGACACGTGTAATCGGGCCGGCGAGTTGATGGTAGCGATGCGCGACGCCAACGACACTGCGTTCGAGATGGCCGCGTCGGCCGTGCGATACGGACCTGGTGTGACGCGCGAGGTCGGCATGGACGCTGCCGATCGCGGTCTCCGCCGCGTCATGGTCGTGACCGATCCGATCCTCGCCCGTCTCACGCCGGTCGAGACAGTACTCGAGTCTCTGCACACCAGCAGCATCGAGGCCGTTGTCTATGATCGTGTTCGCGTCGAACCAAGCGATGCCTCCTTCATCGACGCCATCGACGCGGCACGGCGCGAGGCGTGCGACGGATTCGTCGCAGTGGGTGGTGGATCGGTTATCGATACGGCCAAGGCCGCCAACCTCTACACGAGCTACCCGCCGGCGCACTTCCTCGACTACGTGAACGCACCGATCGGCAAGGGCATGTCAGTGCCCGGTCCGCTCAAGCCGCTCTTCGCGATTCCGACGACAGCGGGCACTGGCAGCGAGACCACTGGCGTCGCGGTGTTCGACCTCATCGAGCGTCACGTGAAGACCGGCATCTCGAGCCGGTATTTGAAGCCGACGCTCGGCTACCTCGATCCCGATCACACGCGAACGCTGCCGTCCTCGGTCGCGGCGTCGGCCGGCCTCGACGTGTTGTGTCATGCCGTCGAGTCCTACACAGTTATCCCGTTCACAGAACGACCGCGGCCGGCACGCCCGTCAAACCGGCCAAGCTACCAGGGCACCAACCCGATTAGCGATGTCTGGGCCTTGCAGGCGATGCGGATGGTCGCTGCCTATCTCGTGCGTTCGGTCGACGATCCAGACGATATCGAGGCGCGCGGGCAGATGATGCTCGCCGCGTCGTTCGCGGGCATCGGGTTCGGGAACGCAGGCGTGCACCTGCCGCACGCGATGGCGTATCCGGTGGCAGGTGGCGTGAAGGAATACCGCGCCCCCGGCTATCCCTCGGATCATGCGCTCGTGCCGCATGGCTTCTCTGTCGTGCTCAATGCGCCGGTCGCGTTTCGTTTCACCGCCTCGGCGAGTCCCGAGCGCCATCGCGCCGCCGCCGAAGCGCTCGGCGCAGATGCAGGAAATCTGGATGACGCGGGCTGCATCCTGTCCGATCGCATTACCTGGTTCATGCAGCGACTGAACGCCCCAATCGGCCTGCGCACCGTCGGCTATTCATCGTCTGACATTCCCGCGCTGGTGGAAGGCACACTCGCCCAAGAACGTCTGACGAGGCTCTCGCCAGGGCGCGTCGACGCGGACACGCTCGCACGTCTCTTCGAAGAAGCCATGACGACGTAGGGGCCGCCTTCAGGCGGCCCCTGGTGCGGAGCGTCCACCTTCACGCGGCCCATCGTGCGAGAATCGAGTGAACGATTAGCCGCGCCGGGGTGGCGAAACTGGCAGACGCACAGGACTTAAAATCCTGGGAGGCTCACACCTCGTGCGGGTTCGATCCCCGCCCCCGGCACCAAGCATCTCTAGGCGCGTCTCGCGCGCCCTGGTCCGTTATGCGGCTTCTGCGGCAACGAGCACGAAGTTGGCGTTTCGAGCCGCATAACGGACTAATTCGAGTGCTGATTCCTGGATCCGGCCGCATAGCATTTGTTCACCCCGTAGCCACCCCAGCTCTGCTCGTGTCCGTCAGGCATCACCAGCACTTCGGCATTGATTAGTCGTCCCGCCGGACTGACGGCAGAAGGATCGGTGCTGGCGATTTGCCAGATGGTGGCTTCCTTGGGCACGTACCCGCAGACTTCGACGACGACGCCGGGTTTCAGAACATCTTTTGCGAAACCTTGCCGGTTCAGTTGACGAAGCGGGGGACCTTCGACCGCCCATCGACGCGTCGCTCCGTCGGCGCGTTTCTCGTCCAGGAAGATGAAGCTGTGAGGATTGATCGGCTGAAACTGGAAGACGGTTCCCTTCACGCGGACAGCGGTGGTGGTGTCGTAATTGGCGAGCGAATGGTGAGCCCGGAGCGATCCAGTCGACACGAACGCGACGAGAACGACGAGCCACGCTGTCAACATCTTCTTCATCTCGAGACTCCGTTAAGAGATCGCTTGATCGCGCATTGCTGCAGATGAATCGGCCTGTCGCGCAGGAGTGTAGCTCCGGCAGCGTTACCGAATTATTACGGCGCTGTTTGCTCTTCGCGCGCACCTTGACCGAGACGCATGTGTCGGATGGACTCTTCGAGTTCGTCTTGTGAGCTTGTTTGCAGATGGGATACCGACGCGCTTGGTGAACGTCTTCCAACTGGTCGAGATAACCAATAGCCGCCATTGAGATCGCGACCCGTCATCTTCGAGTGAGGTGTTGTCCATACTGCGACAGTTCCTCGACGATTCTGATCCAGCACGACTTCGGGTCGCTCCGACGACTCATCAGGGCCGGACGGATGACGCGGTGGGTTTTGACCGTATGGGCAGGTCGGTGCGTTCAGGCACACACTGTTGCCCATGCTGCTCGTGTCGCGGGCCCGCGTCAAGGCTGCGGTCCGCTCGCCGCGGAGAGCGGTCGTCGTGTTGTGCGCGCTGGCGAGAGGGTACTGGTGCCGCGTGTCGTGTCGGCTGCGAGGGGTGCGCTTCCAGGCGGGTCGCAACCTCCGCGTGTTCGGCACGCTCTGGATCAAAGGGCCAGGTACCGTCCGATTCGGCGACGACGTTGTCGTCGATATGACCGTGACGCCGTGGACCTACGATGAAGGCGCGGTCATCGACATTGGCGATGGCACCTTCCTCAACGGCACGCAGTTCGCCTGCTATACGCGCGTCAGTGTCGGGCCGCGCGGCATTCTGGCCAACGCGTCAATCATGGACACCAACTTCCATAGCACCGACATCCATCGCCATGAACCGGGCGCCGAGGTGAAGATGGCGCCAGTGCGGATCGGGGCCAACGTGTGGATCGCGGCCCGGGCCGGAATTCTTGCGGGGACGACGATTGGGGACAACTCTGTAGTCGGATACGGTGCGGTCTGCGCTGGACACTATCCCGCCAACGTGCTGATCGGGTCGCCTCGCGCGACCGTTCTGCGGCAACTGCGATCGGCCTGAGCTCGACGCGGAGCGCTGCTCAGTGCACCGCGAGCTTCTTCAGCAGCGTCCTGTCGGCGAGCATCTTCCCGGCGCCGATGACGACCGCTGACAGCGGCTGATCGACGATCTGCACCGTCAGCGCCGTTTCCCGCTTGATGCGTTGATCGAGATTGCGCAGCAGCGCGCTGCCGCCGCAGAGCGCGATCCCGCGGTCGAAGATGTCGCCCGAGAGCTCAGGCGGGATCTGATCGAGCGTCTCGAGGATCAGGTTGAGGATCGTTTTCAGCGGCTCGGAGAGCGCTTCACGAATCTCGCCATCGGAGACGGTGACTCGAACGGGCACGCCCCTGCCGATGTGCCGCCCTTTGACTTCCATCGAAAGCGGCGTCTCCAGTTCAGTGGCTGACCCGATCTGAAACTTGATCTCCTCGGCGGTGCGCTCGCCAATCAGCACCTCGTGGCCCCTCTTCATGTGCTGAATGATCGCTTCGTCGAAGGCGTCGCCTGCCACGCGCACCGATCGGCTGAGGACGACGCCGGCCAGCGAGATCACGGCGATGTCGGTGGTGCCGCCCCCGATGTCGATGATCATGTTGCCTTCCGCTTCGGTGATCGGAAGGCCCGCGCCAAGCGCGGCTGCCATCGGCTCGTCGACGAGGAAGACCTCGCTGACCCTGGCGCGATAGGCACTGTCTTTCACGGCTCTGCGCTCGACCGGTGTGATCTGAGCCGGCACGCCGAACACGACACGCGGGCGATACCATCTGCCCACCCGCCGCGTCGTCTTCTTGATGAAGTGGGTGAGCATCTTCTCGGCCGCATCGAAGTCGGCGATCACGCCGTCACGGATGGGCCGGACCGGACGCAGACGATCCGGTGTGCGCCCGAGCATGCCGCGCGCTTCGTCGCCGACGGCTTCAACGGCGCCGGTGATCGTGTTGAACGCGATGAGCGAGGGCTCGTTCAGCACGACGCCCCGCCCGAGAGCAAAGACGCAGGTGTTGGCCGTGCCGAGGTCGATGGCGAGATCGGTACCAAGTCGTGCGAATGGCATGATGCGTTGAGCACGCATGGGCAAAAGACGTTCCTGCGGCCGTGCAAGTACCGGGAATCGAAACATTTCCAGAATTTGCCGATCGGTGCTCGTGGATGGACATGCGATCGCTCGGGCGGATTACAGAGAAGGCACCTCGCTGACACTCTTGTGGCTCGGCTTCCCGCACTCGGGTATCCTGATGGAACAGGGAGGGCCGTATGAGCGACATCCACCATGGAACGAAGGAACTGGCTTCGGCCATCCGCGCCGGCGCTCAGAGACGGCCCGAGCAGGCGTTCGGCGACTACTTCGTCGGCCGCCGCGCGTCGTGCGCGCTGGGCGCGGCCTACGAAGGCATCTATCGTCTCGCCCAGGACATGGGTGGTCGACGACCGACGAAAGATCTCGTCGGGTTCTTCGATTGTCTCGAGGGGACGATCAAGAGCTGCCCGATCGAGGGTTGCAAGAAGCGTCTGCTGCTGTCCGCGATGATTGTTCACCTGAACGACCATCACGAGTGGTCGCGCGAACAGATTGCGGCGTGGCTCGAGGAAAACGGCAACGGCCAGCCGAAGGAAGAAACAGCAGCCTGATATTCACGGTTCGGAGTTCGCGGCTCCCGGTTCCGGGCGTTCGTCGTTTAGAGTTCGGCGCACGCGTACAATCGTTCGCAACATGATCAGGACCACGGCTGCAGGAATGAGCATGGTCCACCAGCCGCTCACTCCGAGCTTCGAGAGCCAGTGCGGGCCGAGCCACCCGACGATGAGCACGATGCAGGTGGCCCACACGAACGCGCCGGCGATGCTGCACGTCGAGAAAATGAGGGGTGGCACTTCGGCGTAGGCGCACGCCGATGCGATCGCGAGCCGCAGCCCTGGGGCGAACCGGATCAGAAACGAGAGCAACGCCCGCCTCCGACTGACGGCGCGGACGAGCGTGCCGCTGACGCGACGCATGGCCGGCACGCGATCGAGCCACGATCGCACGTGATAGCGAAGCAGATAGAACGGGATCTGGTCGCCGGCCGCGGCGCCGAGCATCCCCGCGGCGAACACCCCGACCGGATTCAGTGATCCCTGCCCGGCCAAGGTGACGGCCGCGATGAACACCACCTCACCCTCGATCAGCGCAGCGAGAAAGATGACAAAGTACGCGAGCCCGCCAGGCCAGTCAGAGGGCGTCACCGTCATGACTGCGACTGAGGGATCTGTGGCGCGCTCGTCGGGGCCATTGGTGTCAGGCTCTCGACGACGACTTGTGCCACACGTCTGATCTGGTCGTCGGTCAGCGATTCGTAGACAGGCAGCTGCACCGCTTGCGCGCCACGGTCCGCGCCGGGATAAGGCCGAGGCGTTCCGAACATGTCGAGACGCGTACACACGTCCACGTGCAACGTCTCGACATCGACGCCCCGGCGGATGCACTCGCGCGCCGTCGCGTCCCGGTCGGGGACGTAGGCGCAGTACTGGTAATACACGTGCGTCCGATCGGGCGGAACGACCGGCACGTGCACGCCGGGCAGCTCTCGCAGCGCTCGGTTCATCCGATCGGCGTGTGCGCGCGTGCGCTCGGTCCAGTCGTCGAGGTACTTCAAGCCTTCGAGCGCGATGGCCGCCTGCACGTTGGTGTATCTGCGTCGGTACTGGTCGGGCAGCGGATCGAGCGGCCGCACCCGTTCCCACAACCAGGCGCTCGCGTCGATCTCGAGATGGGAGGCGACATACGCAACCGGAAAGAGCGTCCACGTGAATGTGTCTGGCCGTGTGGAAATGCGCAGCACCCGACCTCGAAATAGATTCCAGCGCATCTCTTTGACCGTCGGCCATGGCTCGCTCTCGGCAAATGCGCGCACCCGCTGCGCGACCGAACGATTGCCGGTGACCGCCATGCCGCCGCCATAACTGTTCAGTGGTTTCAGCGTCTGGAAGCTGAAAAAACCGGCATCGCCCAGCGTGCCGACCTGCTTGCCGCAATACTCCGCGCCGAGCGCGTGCGCGCAGTCTTCGACGACAAGCAGGTTGTGACGCGCGGCGATCTCAAGGATCGGATCCATGTCACACGGCAGACCCCAGAGGTGCGTCGGGACCACCATCCGTGTGCGTTCGGTGATCGCCGCCGCGAACGACTTCGGACAGAGTGTGAACGTGTTCGGGTCGACGTCGGCAAACACCGGCGTCAAACCCGAGACTCGCGCGATCTCCGGCACCACCCAGAAGGTGAGTGCCGGAAAGATGACCTCACTGCCAGGCGGCAGATCGTACGCCTGCAGCAAGTACCTGAAGGCCATGCGGCCGTAGGACGCGGTGACCGCATGCGCCGTGCCGATGCGGTTGACGAACGCCTGCTCGAACTCGGCGATGTGCGGCCCCTCGATCAGCTGGCCGCGACGATCGAGCTCGCCAGCCAGTTGCTGCGTGTTCGAGATCACACGAGCGCCGTAACGGGAGATCGCTTTCAGCATGTGACGGACCTCGACATCGACGCGGTTTCGCCGCGACTGTGGTAGGCAGCAACGACGCGATCGAGCCGCTTCGCGATCCGGCCCGGTCGCGTCTTCACGACCCGGAAGCAGTGAGCCGCGTAAGACGGACGCATATAGAAACGCGAGTAGGCCGCGCCAAGCAGGAACCGGAGCTGCTCGGACGTGAGGTTGGGATGCGTGAACGTTGGCGTGAAGCCATCGAAGCGCTCCCAGTCCTTCTCGAACACTTTCGATTCGAGCTGCTTCCAGAGCGGCGTGCCGGGATAGGGCGTGAGCAGCTTGAACTGTGCCACGGTCGACCCGAGGTCGATCGCGTACGCGATCGTCGCCGCAATCGACGACCAGTCATCCTGCGGGAACCCGAACACGTAGAACGCCGCGGTGGCGATCCCGTTCTTCCGACAATGATCGATCACCATCCGCTGCTGCGCTTCGGGGATCGGACGACGGCCTGCACGCTTGAGCGTCTGTGGCGAGAGCGATTCGACGCCGAAGCTGATCGCACGCAGACCCGCACGGTGGAGCGTGTCGAGGAGTTCGGGGTCGAGACGATCGAGACGCGTCTCGCATTCGAACCTCAGGTTCAGCCCTCTCGACAGGATCGCCTCGCTCAGTTGCAGACATCGATTGCGATCCTCCGAGAAGAGCGGGTCGCGGAAGAGCACATACGGTCGTGGCGAAGACGCGCACAGATACGCCAGCTCTTCGACGATCCCGTCCACTGATCGCATCCGATGGGCTTCGAGGATGCGGTGCGGGCAATACGTGCAGAACTCCGGACACCCACGGCTCGCGAGCACCGGGAACACGCCACCGAATGGCCTGACGCCCCACGGCAGCCGCACGCGCGCCTGCATCTGCGCGTTCAGGAGATCCCAGCGCGGGAAGGGGAGCACGTCGAGATCGGGAAGTGCGCGGCTGTCAACCAGGCCCTGCAGCGTCGCGCCGCGTGCGAGGTCGATGAAAGCTGATTCCGGTTCGCCTCGAATGAGGAAGTCCGCATGGTCGGCGAACAGGTTGGGCATCTTCGTGGCCGCAAGCCCCACGAAGCCGACGCGCACGCCGCGCTTTCGCATCCCGCGCGCCCAGGCGGTCTCCTGACGGAAGTCGACGAGTGACGACAGGACAATCGCGACGTCGCCCTCGACGTACTCGTCGCGCGTGGCGCAAACGTCATGTCCGTGTTCGGCCGCGATCGCCGCCAGGTATGCCAGCTGCACGCTCGGAACGTCGTGCGTGCGCTGTTTGATGAGTGAAACTAATTCCGTCGTTTTCGAGAACGGCTTCAGTCGTGACCCGTAGCCTCCGGCTACGGTGTCCTTGCTGACGAAGCCGTCTCTTCCACGCAAGTCGGCCAACACGATCCGCATACGAAGTCCTCCGACAAGAAAGGGGGAAGCCCCCCCGCATGACGGGCGTACGGAGTACGCCCAGCCCGAGACTGTCGAATGGCTAGATCGAGGGTGGTGGACGAGGGGCGACGAGCTTGCGGAAAACGATCAGGAGTGCCGTGGGCGGATCAGTAGTACGTCGAGTGATCACCCACGGAGGGGCCGCTGCGGCGTCCGATGCCGACGTAGTGTCGTTGTCGGTGGACGCGCCGGCCATCGGGTCGATGCCGGTATCCCGATCGTCGAAATCGTCGAAGACGTCGTCAGAACCCGGCCGGTGGGTCGTGCGCGGAGCGCTCAGCCGGTTGTGCCATTTCCAAGCCAGGCAGAAGTTGGGAGAGCCCTGGCAGATGCGCGGACGCTTGCCGTGATGGCGCGAAACTGCGGCCTCGGCTGAAGCGGGAACGAGCCATGCTGCGACGAAAAGCATGGCGATGACGAGGAGGGCGCGGCGACACCGCACGACGATCATTCTGGCCCCTGGCCAATTAAGACGCAATAGAGACCGCTCTTGGCCTGCACCTCGGCCAGCGGCTGCATGCGCATTGTACAATTGAGACCGCGCATTCTGGAGGCGCGGCAAGAGTCAGGTGACCAGAAGTACACGACATTTGCCGTTCGTCCAGTTGATCCTCGTCGCCGCACTGGTCAGTGGATGTGGCGTCTCGTCATCTGCTCCCGCACGTCCCGCCTGGGACGTCGAGAATCCGGTTCGCCCGCCGGCTCCCGCCCCACTGGGCATGGAAACGTACTTCGACGGGGTGACGCCGCCATCGCGCGCGCGCGCCTCGGTCGCTGGCTGTTCTACGATACGCGGCTTTCCGCAGACAAGACGATCTCGTGTGCGAGTTGTCACAAACCGGAGCACGCGTTCTCTGAATCGACGCCGGTGTCGACCGGCATTCGGGGTCAGAAGGGGAATCGCAAGGCCCCGTCCTTCATCAATCAGGCGGTGACGCTGTCGTCGGCCTTCTTCTGGGATGGGCGCGCCGCATCGCTCGAAGAGCAGGCGCTCGGGCCGATCGCCAACCCGAATATCAGGACGCGCCGCCGAAGACGTTTCCTCAGTAGAGCGCGCTACTTACTTCCCGCCCCATTCAACCACGCCGTAAACGGCTTTGACTGCCGCGCATCGAGCGCGACGCAATTATCGATTCGCTCGAGCGATACTTGCAGCGTCCTCCGGATTGCCGGTTCAGGGCTCTTCGCGAAGAAGTCTCTGACGTCAGCGGCGCGCGACGCCGAGCAGACGCCACCCAGCGACGCGACGACGCCGGGGATTCCCTCGAAGATATCGAGCTTCTTCAGCAGCGTCGGCCATTGAGCCTTGGTGAACTCCCACGCGACCTCGCCCGTGGCGGAAGATTCGAGCAGGCCACCGATGAGCATTGCGGAATCCTGCGATCGCGCTGCCGGCGACACCGCGTACTCGAGGGTCCGTCTGGCGAGCGCGGGATCGGTGAACGATGGCAGCGCGCCGAAGAAGCGGTAATAGAGCTCGGGGCTCGCGCTCGTCGTGGCCAGCTGCGCCAAGTACTGATCGTAGAGCGCGGCGTCGCCGTGAACGGCGGCAACGCGCAGGACCGTCGGCGCCAGCGTGCCCGAGAGCGATGTCGGGTCGGTGATGTATCGCTGCGCAAGCTCGCGCGCACGCTTCTGGACCGCTGCGTCGTTGCCGATCAGACCCACGATCGACAGCAGGGTCGCCCGTCGACGCTGGCGATCGTCGGAGTCTTTCGGATCGCCGGGAAGCCCGATCGCGTTCAGCGCAGGAGCGAATTGCGCTCGCACCCACGCTTCAAACCGCGGCCGCTCCTCCGGGCTCGCGATCGTCCCGTCGATCTGGCCCAGACGCTCTTCCAGCATGCTCAGGATGTCTGGTGATTCGTAACGCGAGAGTGCGTGTGACAGATCGAGATACAGATCGATGTCGTGTCTCCCGGCGCGGACCATCCACCATTCGTCATCGAGCAGGCTCATCCACTCGGAGGTTGTGAGGCTGGCGGTGCGTGCCGCCAATGCGCGGACCTGATCGGGCGTGTAGTCGGTGAAGTAGTAGCCGCGACTGTCGGCGTTGGCGAACACCGGTCCGCATCCGTCGAGGCGAATGGTGGCCTCGTGCCGATCGATCGTCTCGCAGCGAGGAGCGCCGCTCCCGGTCTTGAAGCAGACGGGGAGCGTCCAGGTCTGTTGCTGGTTCGGTTTGGCATCCGGCGTTCCTAGAAAACGGTCGACTGTTACCGTCACCTGGTTCGCCCGGTTCACGCACTTGTTCCGCACCGAGAGTACCGGCGCGCCCACCTGGTCGACGAAGCTGTGCATGATGCGATCGACCGGCTTGCCGGTGACGCGGGCGACCTCGTTCCAGAAGTCTTCACCGGCGGCGTTGCCGTACGAAAACTTCTTCAGGTACGACACCACACCGCGCCGGAACGAGTCACGACCGACAGACGATTCGATCATCCGCAGCACGGCGGCGGTCTTCTGGTACGCGATCGCGTCGAAGACTTCGTTGATCTCCGCCGGCGTGTCGACCTTCATGCGGATCGAGCGCGTCGATCGGAGCGCATCGAGGCTCAGTGCGTCGTTGGTGTCATCGGTTTCGTCGAGATCGACGTGCCACTCGGGGTGCCAGGCGGCGAGCGGCTTGTTCTCCATCCACGTCGCGAATCCTTCGTTCAGCCAGATGTCGTCCCACCACCGCATGGTTACGAGATCGCCGAACCACTGATGTGCGATTTCATGCGAGATGACCGAAGCCACGCGCTTGCGCACCATGATCGAGGCGTCCTTCGGATCGACCAGGAGCAGACGATCGCGAAAGGTGATGGCGCCCGCGTTCTCCATCGCGCCGGCAGAGAAGTCGGGTATGCCGACGAGGTCGAGTTTCTTGAACGGATACGTGATCCCGAAGTAGCTGTTGTAGAACTTGACGACCTGCGCGGCGGCGTCGAGCGCAAAGGCGGTCAACTCGCGCTTGTCGGGCGTCGAGCAGACGCGAACCGGCGTACCATCAGCGGCGCCTTCACGACAGACGAAGTCGCCAACGAGCAGTGCGACGAGATATGACGACATCTTCGGCGTCCGCTCGAACGTGAGCGTGTGCTTCCCAGGCTCGGGACCGGGTATGTCGGTCAGCTGGCGGCCATTCGAGATCGCGGTGTCGCGCGCGTCCACTGTGAGCGAGATATCGTAGGTGGCTTTGTAGACCGGTTCATCGAAAGAAGGAAAGGCGCGACGCGCATCGGTTGCTTCCATTTGACTGACGGCGTACTTTCGGCCGTTCGCCTTGCTGATGTAAAAGCCGCGCAGCTTGTCGTTGAGGGTCCCCGTATATGTGATCTGGATGGTGGCCTGGCCTTCGGTGAGTCGCTCTGGCACGCTGAAGGTGGCCGTCTCCTTTGCGGCGTCGATCGTGACCTTGGCCGTTTGCGTGCGCCCGCCCGAGGTGATCGTCACCTCGCCGAACTGGATCTCGGCGGCGTTGAGCGTGATCGAAGTCGTGGGTTCGGTCACCGTCACGCGAATGGACTCGCGTCCGCGAAACGTTTCCTTCTCGAGGTCGGGCGTGAACGAGAGCGTGTAGTGCTCCGGCAGAACGTTGCCGGGCAGCCGCTGGGCCACGGCCGGACCCGAGAGAGACAAGAGAAGTAAAAGGGCGAAGCCGACACATCTCGACATAGAAGATCCACGTTAACAGAAGAGCGAAGAGTGGGACGAATCAAGGACGAACGGTCAGCCAGCGACCACCCCGACAACGGCAGGAATTTGGCATGAGCTGGGGATGGCTCGACCGTACCGTGCGATTATGCTCATAACTTCGTTTCACGGCCGAGCTCGGTGTCTGAAACTCATACGGGTTTGACCTGATCTACCGCAACCAGGAGGGACGCCATGCAGAAATGGTTGTGCGCCGTGGTCCTCGCCGGCGTCTGCGCCGCGTGCGGGTCGAGCTCTTCGCAACAGAGCCCGGCATCGGCGGCGCCTGGAGAGGACCCTAAGTCGGAGACAGTCACCCCTGAAAAACCGGCGGAGCCGCTGTTCAGGGAAGTCACCCTGCCGGCCGGAACGACGCTTCGACTGGAGCTCAGAACGGCAGTCGCTTCGGACACCAGCAGAGTTGAGGATCCCGTTCGTGCTGTGTTGCGGCAGGCTATCAGTTTTGACGGCCACGAGGTTCTGCCGGCCGGAACCGAACTGGGCGGAACGGTGACACAGGTTCAGCGTTCGGGTCGCGTCAAGGGTCGGGCGCACATTGCCTACCGATTCAACTCGCTTCGTCATGGCGACGAGCGCTACGACATCCGGACGGCGCCGATCTCGCACGAGGCGCCGGCGACCAAGAAGAAGGACGCCACGAAGATCGCGATCGGCGCCGGCGCCGGCGCGGCGATCGGTGCGTTGCTCGGCGGCGGTGGCGGTGCGGCCAAGGGCGCCGCCATTGGCGGCGGAGCCGGCACTGGCGCCGTGCTCGCGACGCGAGGCGACGAGGTGCGCCGGGGCCCGGGTTCCGGCGTGAGCACCCGCCTGACGGCCCCGCTCACGGTCCGCGTCAAAGCCTAACGCGCATTTCATATCGGTTTAGCGCGCGTCCTTGGTCCTTGGTGTTGGTTCTTGGTCCGTCCTTTGGTCCAAGGTCCTTGGTCCACGGAGCGGCCGGTGCCACGTTCGCGGAAGAGTAGCGGACCGGCGCTCAAAAACTCTCGTGGACCAGGGACCACGGACCAAGACTATGCACCAAGTCCCAAGGACCAAGGACGGCAGCTACAGGGAAGCGAAAACTGCTTTAGTCGTCAACGCGCTCGCGCGCGCTCGACCACACTGGTGAGCGCGCGCGTCACCGGACCAGCCTCTTCGTTCGATCCGAGCATGACCGGCAGGTTCACATCGCCGGTTTTCACCGTCGTTACAGCAATCCCTTCATCGATCCTTCCAGCGGTCGCGAGGCTGCCGATCGCACCGAGCGTGGCTACTTCCTGTGCCGCGCGCGTGAGGTGATCGGGTCGATTGAGGAATGCCTGCGCCGGGCCTCTCGCAGAGCCGGGCAGGCCGTTCGCGTGTTTCGACAGCGACCGCGTCGCCCTCAACAGGCCGATGCGCGCGAGCCACGGCCACGTCCAGGACGTGCGCGCCGATGACG
The DNA here is from genome assembly GCA_035263125.1 of Vicinamibacterales bacterium. GTDB lineage: Bacteria > Acidobacteriota > Vicinamibacteria > Vicinamibacterales > UBA2999 > Gp6-AA40. The sequence continues at coordinate 20,961 of DATFRP010000199.1, read as the reverse complement.
ACGGGACGCGGGTCTCAGCAGGATCGTCGACGAGCACGAGCGCGACAACCTCCCGCGGATAGCGTGCGGCGAACATCTCGGCGAACACTGCGCCCAGTTCCTGGCCGGCAACGACATAGGGTCCGCGTTCCTCTGCCTGCTGCAGCAACGAATGGAGTTCGTCGGGCACCCGTGCCGGGTCGTAGTCTTCGTCTCCGGTCTCACTCCATCCCAAGCCGGCGCGATCGTAACTGCACACGCGCGTGGTCGACGTGAGGGCGTTCTGGACCCACGCCCAGGTCATCGACATGCCACCGGCGGGTGCTTCGAGCACGACGATCGGACGCCCTTCGCCGACGCAGTACAGATGGAGCTGGTGATCGCCGACGTCGACGAGGTTCCCCGGGTGCGGAAAGCGACGCCGTTCGATGGCGTTCGAGACACTCTGATAGGTGACCCCCGCGAGCACGAAGAAGAGCAGGACCGTGGCGAGCGCAACGGTCACACGGCGTGTTCGCCGTGAGAGCAGAGCGGCCACTAGTGGACCGTATCAACTGGAAGAGTACCGCGCACAACCGGCCTCGACCGCGATTTGCCGGCCGCGACAACGGAGCGGCCGGTCCCGTTTTGGGTAGTACACACCACTAGGATTCGGTCTCCGCGAGCCCGTATTTCTCGATGCGTGAGTACAGCTGCGCGCGTGTGAGGCCCAGGAGCTTGGCCGCGCGCGTCTTGTTGTGACGCGCCTGCTTGAGCGCCTGCACGACGAGCGATCGCTCGATCGATTCGAGATTCACGCCCCCCGCCGGCAGCGGCGCCCCGGACACGTCGTCTCCGCGCGGAACGGCTCGCGGCACGGTAACAGGGAGGTGCTCTCCTCGAATCAGCCCGCCGTCTGCGAGAATCACGGCGCGCTCGATCGCATTGCGCAGCTCGCGCACGTTGCCGGGCCAGGCATACGCCAGCAATTGGTCCTTGGCATCGCGCGCGATGCCCGCCGCCGGTCGCCCCACCGTCTCGCCGATCTCGGCGAGGAACGCATCGGCGAGCTCGAGGATGTCGTCGAGCCGCGTGCGCAGCGGCGGCAGCGCGATCTCGAATACCCCGAGGCGGTAGTAGAGATCCTCGCGAAACTCACCGCGCTGCATCGCGGCATGGAGATCGCGGTTGGTGGCGGCGATGACGCGAATGTCGGCATGCACGACGCGGGTGCTGCCCAGTCGCATGAACTCGCGTTCCTCGAGGACGCGCAGCAGCTTGGCTTGTACGCTCGGCGCCATTTCGCCGACCTCGTCGAGAAACAGTACGCCGCCCGCCGCCTGCTCGATCCGCCCGGGCTTGTTCGACACCGCGCCGGTGAACGCCCCACGCTCGTGTCCAAAGAGCTCCGACTCGAGCAGCTGATCGGGCAGTGCGGCGCAGTTGATCGCGACGAAGGGTCCCTGGCTCCGGCGCGAGGCGTGATGGATGAAGCGCGCCACGACTTCCTTGCCGGTTCCGGATTCACCGGTCAGCAGAACGGTCGTCTCGGTGTGTGCGACCCGCGCCGCGTGCGCCAGGACGTCCTTCCATTGTCTCGATCGGCCCACGACACGCCGCTGACCGGTGCGGGATTCGAGCTCGCGCGTCAGCGTGGCGACCTGCGCTTCGAGTCGTGCGGCGGTCTCACGCGATTCCGCATGACTGCGCGCGGTCTCCGCCAGCCGCTGGTGCGATAGCGCCAGCGCGAGGTGATCGGCAACGCGTCTGCCGAAGTCGATGTCGTCCTCGGAGAACGACTCCGGTTGTCGTGAGAGAAAGAACAGCGACCCGAAGATCTCTCCGCCGAGCGGCATCGGTACCCGGAGCGCCGACTGCACGCCGAGACGCCGGAAGAAATAGCCGCGAGTGCTGTCGGGCGCAACTTCGGTGTCGGTGTGGTGAATGACGTACGCCTCTCGATGCAGCTGCGCGCGATCGTCTCCGGTGAGCTGGCGCGGCTCCCAGAGGTCGGGCTGGTCGGTCGGTCCTCCTGCCATCGCGTAGATGCGGAAGTAGGTCCCGCCCTCGAGCCACGACGTCATGGCGAGGAGGTCGTGCGGCAGGCCGCCGCGCACTACGTCGGACACCTCTCCGAAGATGTGCCGGATGTCGAGGGCTCCTGCCATCGTGTGGAGCAGCCCTCGCAGGCTATCGATCCGTTCGCGCCGCAGCTTCTCGCGATCGACGATCGCGTTGTGCTCGAAGGCGAGACCGAGCAGATCGACCACGCCGTCCATCAGCATCTGATCCGAGGTGCTGAAGGCGTCGCCATCGCTCGAGGTCAGCCACAGTGCGCCGTGCACGCGCGATCCCTGACGCACCGTGCAGAGCAGTCGGGATTGCGCCGCGTCGCCGGCCGCGTCGAGCGGCGTCGCCGAATCGCCGACGCGGTGCTCGGTCATTTCGATCTCGCCGGTCTCGCGCGCCACATAGAGGACGAACGAGTCGGCGCGATCGAGCCGCAGCACATGCAGACGCTCGAAGCGGATCGACGCGCGCAGCGTGATCGCGAGGCGCGAGACGACATCGCGAAGGCTCGGCGCTTCGGCGACGAGACGCGCGACCGCCGTCAGCACATCGGCTGAATCGGTCTTCGACATCGGAGATTCGACCGATCAGTATAATCCTCCGACCGGGACGTGGCGCCCACGCCTGCCCCGGACGGATGACGTCAATGACCACACTGAGTCAGGGCCTCTCGTGGATCGATCTGCGATTTCAGGGGCGATCCAATGTGATCGCCGCGGCGATCGCCGAGAGCGCCAGCGGCGTCGCGATCATCGATCCGGGCCCAACGAGCTGTCTCGAGACGCTCGAGTTGGGCCTGCAGGCGCGCGGGATCCGCTGGCCCGACGTGCGTCACATCCTGCTGACACACATCCATCTCGACCACGCCGGCGCCAGCGGCACCATCGTTCGAGAGCATCCGCATGTGACCGTCGCGGTGCACGAGCGGGGCGCGCGGCACATGATCGATCCCACCAGGCTTCTCGACAGCGCGACGCGTCTCTACGGTGATCAGATGGATCGCTTGTGGGGAGAGTTCGCGCCAGTGCCGACCAATCGTCTGGTGTCGCTCGCCGGCGGCGAACGCTTCGAGGCAGGAGGACGAATCTTCAACGTGGCGTACACGCCGGGCCACGCCTCGCATCATGTCAGCTTCTTCGATGCGTCGAGCGGCGTCGCGTTCGTGGGCGATACGGCGGGCGTCTGTGTCGACGGCGGTTATGTGCTTGCGCCCACACCGCCTCCTGACGTCGACCTCGAACTGTGGGCCACGAGTCTCGAGACGATTCTCGCGTGGTCGCCATCGACGCTTTTTCTCACACACTTCGGTCCGTCGATGCGCGTGCGCGATCACTGCGCCGAGTTGAGCGATCATCTGCGGCAGGCGGCCGAGCGGGTCCGCGCGTCGCTCGGCGAGCCGGGGACCGATGAGGAGCGGAGCGTCCGTTTCGAGGCGTGGCTCCGCCAGGAACTGCAACGGCACATGAACGACTCGCGCGTGCAGGAATACATCGTCGCGGCCGCGTTCCGCTACCTGTGGATCGGCCTTGCGCGCTATTGGAGAAAGAAGCTGTCGCTGTCGTAGTGTCCGGCGTTCCGCCTTCGCGAAATGCTACGGCGGACCAGCCGTAGCTTCAGCGTAGGCTGGCAGGGACCATTCTTCAATTCGCGACAGCCAACGCCGGCGGCCGTGACGTCATCACCTGGTGTTTCGGATCAACGAGCAGACGCAGCGCATAGCCATTCGGTGTACCCGTCGAGGTCTTGTACGGGCCAACGCGATACACGGCCGAGAGTACTTTGCCTTCGCGAAGGGCAGCGGGCAGATCCGAGCCCTCACGGGCCGGGCGCTCCAATTGGAAATGAACGAGCCGATACAGGGGGATCGACGCCGGCACCTGGCACTCGACGAACGCATCGACCTCGCTCACGTCCCGCATGATCACCGACACGAAGCGTAACGTGCCGCCACCGTCCCTCCATGTCAGTCGGGCAGGAACGCTGACCTTGCGTCGGTTGCCGATCCGCGAGCGACGGACGGCGGTAGGTTGCTGGCGAGTCATGTCGATCACGATGGCCCCCTGGGAGACAGTTCCGCGCCGTTACTACAATCAATGCGTGGGCCTGCCCGCCAGGAAATTGGCCGCTGCGGCTAGTTAATCGCTAAGTTATTGACTGGTAATAGTTAATGTTGAAGCGTGAAGGTGCGGGCCATCGTGCTGTCTGGATACTTGGTAACCATAGTGGGTGTATACCTGGTTACTAGATATCCGCAGCGATTGCATCAAGACCAAGGCGAGCCATCTTGAGATAGAGCCCGCGGCGTGTGAGACCAAGGGTGCGGGCGGTCTCGGAGATGTTGCCCCTCGTCCGCTCGAGCGTCGTGCTGATCAGCTGGCGCTCGATGGACTCGATTGCATCTGCCAGGTTGCCCGGCTGTAACGCGGCCGGCCCGCCGGCCAACATGAGGGTGGACGGAGAACCGGCCGCCTGGACCGGAGCCGTGAGGTCGGCAGACAGGTGCTCCGGCTCGATCGACCCTCCGGGAGGGCTCATGGCCACGGCCCGCTGCACCTCATTGCGCAACTGACGGACGTTTCCAGGCCACCAGTACCGCGCGAAAAGATCGAGCGTTGTGGAGCTGAGGTGTACGTCGGGCTTGCCGAGCCGTTCGCAGGCATCCCTCAGGAAAAACGTGCTCAGGTGAGGGATCTCCTCGCGACGGTCTCTCAACGGGGGCACCTGAATCCGGATCACGCTCAGCCGGTAATAGAGATCTTCGCGGAACTTTCCCTCTGAGACCCGCTGTTCGAGATCGGCGTTCGTTGCGGCGAGTACGCGGACATCGACAGCCTGCGGTCGCGTTTCACCAACCGGCATGATTTCGCCCTGTTCGAGAAAGCGGAGGAGCTTCGGCTGAATGTCGAGCGGAAGATCGCCGATTTCGTCGAGGAACAGCGTGCCGCCGGCCGCGGTGCGGATGAGGCCCTGCTGATCGGTGACCGCCCCCGTGAAGCTGCCGCGCCGATGACCGAACAACTGACTGTCGGCGAGCTCTCGCGTTGTCGTGGTGCAGTTGTAGGGGAGAAACATCACGGAGCGACGCGGCGATCCCATGTGGATCGCGCGAGCCACGAGATCCTTGCCGGTTCCGCTTTCACCCGTAATCAACACGGTGAGGTTGTGTCCCTGCAACCGCTGGATCTGATCGGTCAGCCGCGACATGGCGGCGCTCGCGCAGATGAATCCGGGCAGGAGCGGTTCGAGGGGCCGCTCGCTTCCCGCGTCGACCGCCTGCGCCGGGCGATCGCGCGCGATACACAACTCGAACCCTTGACGGGCGATCGCCGTGAACATCTTGAACCGCGCCATCGCAAGCTCGGATAGCGGGAGCTTCGATGCGAGCACGCATCGGCGCGGTCCGTCGTGATCGCGTCCCACCGACTCGATCAGGAGGAGTCCGCCTTCGTGTTCCCTGCTGCTCAGATGTGCCGCTCGTGCCAGTGAGCGCGCGGTGGTCGTATCGCAGCCGGCTGCGGCGACTATACGCAGTTCGCCACTCGACGACTCCACGAACACGACGACGGAATTGGCGTCGGTCGTGTCGAGAAGGGCAGTGGCCATCTCCCGAGACAACAGTTCGGGAAAGATCGCGGCATCGACGAGGCGTCGCACAATCCCTTCATCGACGTCGAAGGCCGAGAGTGCGGCTTGTGGCGACACCGCGTCGTGCAAGCGGCGACGAGCATCGGCCGCCTCATCGAGGTCATTCTGGGCGCCGAGCGTCTTGAACACGGAGGTCGCGAGATCGAGATTCCGTTCGGCCGTAATCCTCGATCCGGTCGTGGCCGCCAGGCGCCCGAGCGCCAGCTGGCTCAGTGCCGCCTGATACCGCTCGCCGAGCAGATCGAAGACATTGGCGCTTTGCGCGAAATCATGTTGTGCGGCGTGCGGCCGTCCGGATTGCTCCCGTACGAGGCCTCGCACTCTCAGGAACTCGCCCCAATTGGCCGGCGTACTTCGCGGATCGAGTTGCCCTTCGCAGCCATCCAACCGCTCTTCGGCTTCCGCGCGGCGGCCGGCAACGACGAGCGCTTCGCATGCGGCAAGCTCCGCTTGAATGGCATCGGCTGGAGGAACGCCGGGCGCCTGCGCAAGTGCGTCGGCCATCGCGAGGGCTTCGTCGTACGCGCGTCGTCTGATCGCGAGCTTGACGCCAAGGACTTTAACCGACCATTCGTACCATCGCATGGTCTTCGTGCCGTACCCGCCGTAGGCGTCGCTGGCCTGCCGCAGGTAGTCGCCCGCCCGTTCGTAGGATCCGCGCATCATGTGGATCTGCGCGAGCGTGTCGAATACGGCGCCGGTGGTTTCGTGAAACTGAACGGGGCTTCTGACTTCGAGCGTGCGCGTCAGGATCTGTTCGGCCCGTTCGAGATCGCCAAGCTGCACGAAGATCTGTCCGAGGGTTGCGAGTGCGACCGCCAGCCCATGTCCCGATCCGATGGATTGATGGAGGGCGACGCTGCGCTCGGCCAGGGCCAGCGCCTGATCGTGACGATGACGCATGAGCGCGACGTTGGCCTGATTGTGGACGATGCCCGCGACGACATCGTCCGCGGGGATGGCCATGGCCATCCGCTCGCCTTGTCGCAGGGCGGCGTTGGCTTCATCGCTGCGTCCCGACTGTGCGAGCAATACCGCTGAAAGCGAGTGAACGAGCGCGAGATGTCGTCGATCGCCAGCAGCGTGCAGCGCGGACGCCGCCTCGGTCAGGTGCTCGCGGACGATACTGGAATCACCGACCTGGTTGTAGCAGATCGACAACTCGTAATGGGCCAGCCCGATGGCTCTCGATTCGTGCGCGAGCTCGGCGTGTTTCAGGGCGCGGGTATGAAGCCCGATTGCTCGAGACTGCTCACCGCGCGCAAACGCGATCCGGCCGTGGAGACGCCAGAGAGCGGAAAGGCGAGCGTCGGAAATCCGATCCTGCAGAGTATCTGGTGGTCGCCCCAACGCGGCTGTGGCTTGAACGAGGTCGTCCTGGAGCAGCCAGGCTTCGGCCAATGACGACCGCACGAGCAACTCGTCCTCGCGATTGAATGACTGGGACCGCATGAGCGGCTGGAGGAGGGTCGCCGCCTCTACGCCACGGCCGCGTTCCAGGGCAACGCCGGCTCGGGCTAAAGTTGTGTGCAAAGAGGCACTCACCACGGCCAGCAGTATACAAAGTATACAAGGGCTTGGAAGCTATAATCGTGGCCCATGCCGCTGGCGGCCCATGGCGTTACCCACCCGGGCCGCCGACCCACCAACGAAGATTCGCTGCTGGTCGACCCCACCCGAGGGCTGTTCATCGTGGCCGATGGTATGGGTGGTCACAACGCCGGCGAAGTTGCATCTGATATTGCGGTCAAGACCATCGGCGCGTTCTTTACAAATGCGACGCCACTGACACCAGCTCGTCTGAATCTCGCGATTCAAGCCGCCAACGAGGAGATCCTCGCCACGGCGTCGGGACAGTCCGACTATGCGGGAATGGGCACGACAGTGGTGGCCGCTCTTCTCGACGACACGCACGCGTTCTTCGCGAATGTCGGCGACAGCCGAGCGTACCTCTGGCGCAAAGGAACCCTCAAACGTCTCACCCGCGACGATTCATGGGTCTCGGTTGCGATGGAGGGTGCCGGCGATGGCCTCTCGAGTGTCGACCATCATCCGATGCGTCATGTATTGACGAAGGTCGTGGGGCTCAGGCAGGAGTTGGAGCCGAGCGTTGCCGAATTCGATTTCCGCGCCGGAGATCTCCTGCTGCTGTGCACCGATGGGGTGCACGGCTCGGTTCCTGACAACACGTTGAGGGACGTGCTCGGCAGCGGGAAGACCGTAGCGGAGATCGCCGAGAGCGTGGTCGGCCTCGCGATGTCGCGCGGCGCGAGCGACAACGCCACGGCGATCGTTGTACGACGCGAGTAGCGTCGTGGTGCTCTACCGGGCGGTGAGCGAGAGGGCGAGCTGATCGAGCAGTCGGGGATCACGGCGCCGCAGCTGCACGAAGAGCGCTCGTCGTCCGGCGCGATCGAGTGATTGAAAGTCCCCGAGCGCCTGCGCCATTTCCAACACACCAAACGAAAACGAGTCCCGCGGAATCTCGAGGTCTTCATCCGCATCGGCTGTGATGATGATGAAGAGACCGTTGTCGGCGCCGCCCTTGTGGAGTTGTCCCGTTGAGTGCAGGTACCGCGGACCGTATCCGAACATCATCGCGCGTCCCGTCCTGCTCGACACACGCGCGCGCAGCGACGCAAGCGGCTCGACGAAGCGGGCATCGTCGGGCGGCAGAAATGCGAGGAGTGCCACATAGTCGCCCGTGCGCGTCGCATCGAGATACGCGGTCGCAGGCGCACCGTTGAGCGAGGTCTGTGCGGCCTCGCTGAGCGTCAATCGCACGCCACCGACTTCGGCATCCGGCTCGGGGAAGGGGAGGCGTTTGTCGCGTCGAAAGACTTCGAGCAGCGCACGGGTCGCGTCTTTGGCCTGTTGCACGTTGGGCTCGTCGAACGGATTGATCGACATGAGTCGTCCCGCCGCGGCCGTAGCGACCTCCCATCTGAGGAACTCTGCGCCGAGAGCGCGCACGTCGTTCATGTGCAGCGCTACGAACGGTGCTCCTGTAGTGCGCGCGCGATCGACGAGTGCCGCATCCGGACGCTCATCACCGACGCTGACGCTCACGATGATCCGATCGTCACCGAACCGCGCCTCGCGCGGCTCGTCGGCGATCGGGACGACGCCTTTGCCGTGCTTGCCTGTACTCTCCGCGACGAGCTGTTCAATCCAGAGCCCAAGGGATTGAAGGCGCGCTGGAAGCAGCAGCGTCAGCTTGTCGCGCCCGTTGTCCGCACCGGCAGCCATCAGCGCTCCGAGCGCGAATCCAGGGTTGTCCTTCACTGGCGTCAGGCGGCACGCCGCGTCCATCGCGCGGGCATCACCGAGCAGCGCGTCGAGATCGACGCCAATCAGCGCGGCGGGCACCATGCCGAAGAATGAGAGGGCCGAATAGCGGCCGCCGATGTCGGATGGATTGACGAAGACGTCGCGGAACCCATCACTCACAGCCTGGCGGTGCAGCACGGTGTCTTTGTCGGTGATGGCGATGAAGCGCGCACCCCAGTTCGTGTGGCCCGCTTCGATCACGCGTCGTCGCGCTTCAGCCGCCATCACGTTTGGCTCGATCGTGGAGCCGGACTTGCTCGCGAGCAGAAAGAGCGAGGTGCCTGCGTGTGCGGTCGCGGCACGCACCGCGTCGGGATCGACCGAATCGAGGACGTGCAAGCGGGGAGCGCCCGGTGCGATGCCAAGCACCTGACGCAGCACCTCGGGTGCGAGGCTCGATCCCCCCATCCCCATCAACACGACGTCGGTGAAACCGTCACGGCGAACGGCGTCGGCGCACGCGATGAGCCGGGCGCGAGACGTCTCAATGAAATCGATCGCGTTCACCCAGCCAAGACGGTTGGCGATCAGCTGCTGAACCGCTGGATCGGGAGTCCAGCGATCGAGTTGTTTGTGCCAGAGCGCCTCTGCGAACCCGAGTTGCTCGAGTTGTCCGCAGGACCGGTCGAATGCTTGAGCGAGCGGGCCCGGCGTGATCGTGAATGACGTCACGCGGCCTGCCACTGGAACGAGGGGGGCATGAGTGCGTCTTATAACATAATGAAACAGATGTTCATGTCACGGGTCGTGTCGATCGTGGCTCTACCGATTCAGATCAGCGTTGCGTCGCTGGTGTGCGTCTCGTGCGGCCAGCCTGAAAATGCGGTGGTCGACGACAAGCGGCCTGTATCAGCCGCGCCCGCGCAATCTCAATCCGTTCATCCTGCCCGCATCGTGTTTTTGGGCGACAGCCTGACTGCCGGATACGGGCTCGCGAAAGAGGAGTCGGTGCCGTCACTCATCGGCGCGCATCTGCGCGCGGCAGGTTACCCGTACGAGGTGGTGAACGCGGGCGTGTCCGGAGATACATCGGCCGGCGGTCTGAGCCGGCTCGACTGGTCGCTCGATGGCGATGTGCGTGTGCTGGTAATGGAGCTCGGGGCCAACGATGGCCTGCGCGGACTGCCGGTCGAGAATCTGAAAAAAAACCTGACCGAGGTGATCACGCGGGCCCAGGCGCGGGGGATCAAGGTCGTGCTGACAGGAATGGAAGCGCCTCCCAATTTTGGCCCGGCTTACACATCGGAGTTCCGGCGTGTGTATCGTGAGCTGGCGCGTGAGCACGACGTGACCTTCGTGCCCTTCTATCTCCAGGGCGTCGCTGGAAATCCAGCACTCAACATCGCCGACGGCATCCATCCGAATGCCGAAGGTTCGCGCATCGTGGAGCAGACAATCTGGAAGGCGTTGGAGCCGCTGCTCGAGAAGAACGCCGGTCGGAGCTCTGCACGATGATCGAGCTTCGCGGCGTCTCTAAAACGGTGCAGAGCGGCGATCGCCCACTCACCATCCTGCACCCGCTCGATTACACCATCCCTTCGGGACAATTCATCGCCGTAGTGGGGCCATCCGGCAGCGGAAAGTCGACGCTTCTCGGGTTGCTCGCAGGCCTCGATAGTCCGTCGACGGGACAGATTCTGATCGATGGCGTCGATATCACGACGCTGTCCGAGGATGGCCTTGCGAAATTGCGCGGCGACTCGATCGGATTCGTCTTTCAGTTCTTTCATCTCGTCCCCTCGCTGACGGCATTCGAGAACGTCCTCATTCCGATGGAGATTGCGGGTCGGCGCGATGCGAACGCCCGGGCACGGCAGCTGTTGAACGAAGTGGAGCTGACGGATCGTGCGCATCACTATCCTTCGCAGCTGTCCGGCGGGGAGCAGCAGCGCATCGCGATCGCACGCGCGCTCGCCAACGATCCGCCGATCGTGCTGGCCGACGAACCTACGGGCAATCTCGACTCGACGACCGGGCGCCACATCATGGATCTGCTGTTGAATGTCAGGCGCGCCCGTCAGGCGACGCTCGTGCTCGTCACTCACGATGCGGAGCTTGCGGCACTCGCGGATCGACGACTCGTGCTGCGAGACGGTCGCCCGGTGCCACAGCATGACACGCCGCCGGCGGTCTCGAGTGCGCAAGACAAGGCGGAAGCGCTGCGATGACATTCATCGTCGCCATGGCGCTTCGTGAGATTCGAGCCTCGTGGCGCCGGCTGCTGTTCTTCTTCGTGTGCATTGCGATCGGTGTCGCCTCGATCGTTGCGATCCGGTCGCTCATTCAAAGCGTCCGCGAAGGATTGACACAGGAGTCGCGGGCGATGACCGGCGCGGACGTCGTTGTCCGGAGTGATCGGCCGCTCGGCGCACCGGTTCGAGAGGCGGTGGCACGCGAGCAGGCGACCGGACGCGTCGGCGAAGTATTCGAGTCGATCGAGATGGCCACGATGGTGCGGCCGGCCACGGGCACGACCACGCGAATGGTCGAACTGCGTGCTGTGCAGGACGCATTCCCGATGTACGGGACGATGACGCTCGTGTCGGGCCAGTACTCGCATCGGCTGCTGCGCGATCACGGCGTCCTCGTGAGGCCCGAACTGCTGGCGCAACTGGGCCAGAGCGTCGGTGACGATCTGCTCATCGGCACCGAGCGCTTTCAGATCCGCGGCGTGATCGACAGCGAGCCGGGACGTAATCTCGGAAGCTTCTCGATCGGATCGCGCGTGTTCATCGACTTCGCCGATCTCCCGTCGACCGGTCTGTTGTCGTTCGGGAGCCGCGCCTCGTACGAGCTGTTGCTCCAGGTGCCGCATCCGCCGCCGGTGCCCGGCCAACGGGATGCGGCGACGATGCTCGCGAGAGATCTCTCGATCGCGTTCGTCAACGACTTCGTGTCGGCGCGCTCGTACCGGCAGAACGAAGGCCGGATGAGTCAGAACCTGACACGGGCCGAGAACTACTTGAGCCTCGTCGGTCTGGTCGTGCTCATTCTCGGCGGCATCGGGGTGTCGAGCGTGACCCGTGTCTTCGTGCAGCAGAAGATTCGCAGCATCGCGATCCTCAAGTGCGTCGGCAGCACGTCACGACAGGTGCTCGCTGTGTATCTCGCCCAGGTCCTGCTGCTGGGGCTTGCGGGCAGCGTGCTCGGCGTGGTCATCGCGGCGGTGGCGCTTCAGGTGCTGCCGTTCTTCGTCGGCGATCTCGCCGCGCTGCTGCATGTGCAGTACGGGCTGACGATGGGCGCGGTCCTGCAGGGGATGGCGATCGGTCTCCTCGTCTCCGTGCTGTTCTCGGTAGTGCCGCTCCTCGAGGTTCGCAACGTCAAGCCGTCGCTGCTGCTGCGGCAGGACATTCCTGCGCCACCGCGATTCGACTGGTTGAAGTGGTGTGTTGCGACAATTGTGGCCGCGACGCTCGTCGGTGTCGCCGCGTGGCAGGCGGGCTCGCTTCGCGTCGGCCTGATGCTCTCGGGCGGATTCGTGGCCGTGGCGTTCGTGCTGCATCTGGCGGGTCTCGCGCTCGTTCGAGCGGTGCAGCCGCTGCGCTACGCGAGATCGTTTGCACTGCGACAAGCGGTCCTCCATGTCGCTCGCCCCGGCAATCAGACACGCATCATTCTGCTCGCGGTTGGCCTCGGGACCTTCTTCATCCTGGGCGTTCGTGCGCTCGAGGCAAACCTGCTTCAGGACTTCGAGGTCCAGGTCGGTGAGAACTCGCCCGACATGTTCCTGATGGACATCCAGCCCGCACAGCGGGAGGGTGTCTCGGCCTTGATCGATCGCACCAACGGCGCCCTGCCCGCCCCGAAACTCATCCCCGTCCTTCGCGCACGCATCGTCGGCGTCCGCGGGCGGGAGGTGAACCTGGAGAGTTTCGAAGACGTGCGCGGACGAGGCGGCCTGTCGCGCGAATTCAACATCACGTACCGGCCCAACCTCGAGGCCAACGAGAAGCTCGTCGACGGCACATGGTGGACCGGCCCGCCGCCCGAGATGCCCGAAGTGTCGATTGAAGAGAGCCTCCGGAGCCGGTTTCAGATCCAGCTCGGCGACGAGATGCGATTCGACGTGCTCGGCCGGATCGTGACGGCCAGGGTGCGCAGCTTCCGGTCGGTCGACTTCCGCGACTTTCGTGCCGGCGGCTTCATGATCGTGTTTCGACCAGGTCCCTTCGACACGGCGCCGCATACCTACATTGCGGCGGTCAAAGGCGCTCCTGATGCCATGGCGCGCGCACGCATGCAGGGGCAGCTGGTGACGCAGTACCCGAACGTGTCGGTGATCGATCTCCGCGAGGTGATCAAGACGATCAAGACCATCGTCGACAACGTGACGTTGGCGGTGACGATCGTCGGCGGTCTGGTGCTTCTGAGCGGCACGCTGATCCTCGTGGGCGCCGTCTCGATGACGAAATTCCGTCGCGTCTACGAGGCGGCCATTCTCAAGACTCTCGGCGCGAGCAGCCGTTTGATCGCGGCGATGCTGCTGCTCGAATACGGGGTCCTCGGCGCGATCGCCGGCACCGTCGGCGCGCTCGGGGCGATTGCGCTCAGTTGGTCGGTGGCGCACTACGCACTCGATCTCGAATGGGAAGCCGCGCCGCTCCTCACCATCGGCGGCATCGTCGCCACCGCGCTGGTCGTCGCCGCCGTGGGCGTCATCGCGAGTCTCGACGTCCTCCGACGCAAACCGCTCGCGACGCTGCGCGCGGAGTAGCTTGCCCCGAGCGAGCCCTCGCATTCACGCGAGTCGAGGAGCCTGCCAGAGCACCAGTCCAGTCGAGGCGTGGTAGAATGTCCGCTTGGCCCTGGCGCGAAGGGCCGCGCAGGAGCACTCCGGCATGGATTTGGAAGTATTTCGGGTAGCGCTGATGCGCAAGCGCGGCGAGTTGCTCGGGGGCAGTGCCGCCAAGCCGCTGCAATGGACGATGGAGAACAATTCCGGCCGCCAGGGCGACGTCGCCGATCAAGCCGCCGGCAACAACGAGGTGCACGTTCAACTGAAACTGAAGCAGACCGACGCCAAGATCCTGCAGGCGATTGAAGGCGCGCTGCGGCGTATGGAAGAAGGCACCTACGGCATCTGCCGCGATTGCGGCGAACCGATCGCCGAGGCGCGGCTCACGGCGATTCCCTGGACCGGGTCCTGCATCGCCTGCAAGGAAAAACAGAAGGCATAAGACGCGCGAGACCCAACCGAGAGAAGAAGGCATACATCCCCGTGCAGAAGGACGACCTTCGCAGTTTCCTCACCGAGTTCACCGCCGATCGTCTGGCGCTCATCCAGCGTCACGAGGCGAGCGCGCGCGTCGTCAGCCACTACGACTTCAACAATACCTATCAGTACGTGATCGCGCGCGAGGAAACGCAGCTGACGTGGCTGCAGTCGGCGCTGGAGGAGATCGCGGCGCCGATGCCTCCCGCTGCACCGATAGCACCGGTGCCTGAAGTACCGAAGGGCAGGAAGGCGAACGATGTGTCGGCGTTTCACGGCATCCTCACCGAGGATGCGAAGCTGCTCGGCGCGTTCGTGAGCAAGTGGCGGCCTCGCGTGAAGGACCTCTCGCACGCGCGCCACCGGACGATGCTCGATGTCGTGCTGGGAGAGTCGATGGAGCACAAGCGTCTCTTCGAGCAGGCCGCGTCGGGATTCGAGGATGTGATCGGACGTCGCACTGGCGGCGTCGCGCGTGTTGGGGAAGTTCTTCCCGCACGCTGGCAGGAATAGCGACGCAGACTCGGAAACGCGAACCTCGACATGGGCCCAACGTCCAGAGCCTAAAGCCCAAAGCCTAAAGCCCAAAGCCTTCTCATGACTCCCGTTGCGATCGCCCTTGGCAGCAATCTCGGCGATCGCGAGCAGCACCTGCGCGACGCGCTCACCGCGCTCGCACCGATCGTGCACAACCTTCGCGTCTCGACCTTTCACGAGACCGCGCCAGTCGGTGTGCCTGGCCCCCAACCGATGTTCCTCAATGCCGCTGCCGTCGGCGAGACGACGCTATCGGCCAATGCGCTGCTGGAGCAGTTGCTGGCGATCGAGGCGTCGCTCGGTCGGGTACGGCCGTATCCGAACGCGCCGCGCACCGTCGATCTCGATTTGATTCTGTATGACGCCGCGATCGAGGACTCGGCGAGACTGACGCTTCCTCATCCCCGTTTCAGGGAACGACGCTTCGTGCTGGAACCGCTCGCCGAGATCGCGCCGGACTGGCGCGATCCTGTGACAGGAAAGAGTGTGGAGGAGTTGTTGCGCGTCCTGGTCGTATAGATCAGAATTTCTTCGGCAGGCCCATCAATCGACGCCGCCAGAAGAGACGCGCGAGTGCATCAACAACGAAGCAAGGTTAGCGGGCACGCACTTCTGCGTGTGTGTGTCGCGATCTTCGTGCTGGCGACCGTCTGGGCATATGCAGTCGCCTTTACTGGAGGCTTCGCGCTTGAAGCAGGGCCTGTAAGATTCTCGTCCCGCAATCCACGAGCTGCGCTGCTGCTGATGGTGCTCGCAGGTGTCGCGGCCTGGATGTTGGACCGTAAGCCGGACTGGCGACTCAGACGGGCTGACGACTTGAAGTGGTTATCGGCTGTGGCGCTGAGAACGGTTCCGGGTGTCGTCAGGCGCCACGCTACGCTCAGATCGCTCGCCGTTGTGATCGCCACGATGACCGTCATGATCGGAGTCGTCTTTGGCGCGCACGCTGTTGGCGGCGCAGACTCCTACGGCTACGTGAGCCAGGCCCACCTCTGGGCGACGGGAATGCTGGAGGTGCCGCAACCGCTCCTGGACGATCTGCCCCCTGACGTTCCACAGCAAGCTCTCGTTCCGCTGGGTTATCGCCTCAGCCCAGACCGAAGCGGCCTGGTGCCCATGTATGCACCTGGCCTGCCGATGACAATGGCTGTCTTCGAGCGAGTCGGTGGACAAAACGCCGTCTTCCTCGTTATGCCCCTTTTGGCTGGACTGGTTGTCTGGGGAACGTATTCGCTCGGGGCCACGCTCATCGGGGAGCCTGGTGGAGTTATCGCCGCGATTCTTCTCGCCACGAGTCCGACCTTCCTCTTTCAGTTGCTCTATCCGCCCTTGAGCGACATAGCTGCCGCTGGGTGGTGGACGACAGCCCTCTGGCTGGTGTGGCGTCCCAGCCGTGTTGCCGCATTCCTCGCGGGGCTCGCGACGGCCGCAGCAATTCTGACGCGGCCGAACCTGGTGCCGCTGGCTGCGATTCCGTTCGGCCTTCTCTTGTTGGGACTGGGGTCTCACAACGAGAGGTCCCTCGCTGTGCAACGCGTCGTCTGGTTTGGTGCACCGTCAGTCGTCGCCTGCTCTGTGGTCGCATATCTCAATGCCTATTGGTATGGATCGCCTCTCGCCTCCGGTTACGGCACTCTTGCCGGAGAGCTCTTTCGGTGGGACTACTTCTGGCCGAACGTGACCAACTACACCCGTTGGATCATTGAGAGCCAAGGTCCTCTGATTCTGCTGAGCCTTGTCGGGCTGCTGACGCTGTGGTGGCGCGTGGGCTCCCCAAGAGGACGAATCATCCTGGCGTCTAGCGTCTGCTTTGCGTTCGCAGTCTATGCCTGTTATGCCCTCTATCTACCGCTCGAAGCTTGGTGGTCGCTGAGGTTCCTGATCACAGCCCTCCCCGTCTTCTTCATCCTCTTAGCGGCTGGGGTTTTGGCCATTGCTGACCGGCTGCCACGTGGCTGGCGTGGCATTGCAGTGGCCGTCGTTGTTGCCGCACTGACAATACACGCGTCGGTCTTCAGCCGCTCACGAGCGGTGTTCACCTCATACGGAGAGTTGCGATACGAGATCGTGGGGCGATATGTTAGTGACAACCTGCCATCGCGCGCTGTTGTTTTCGCAATGTTGCATAGCGGCAGCGTGCGATATTACTCAGGTCGGTTGACCGTCCGCTACGACTGGATTCCGCCTGACCGCTTCGATGCGATGGTGGCGCATCTGAGACAGCGTGGGTATATTCCGTTCCTGGTCCTTGACGATGCCGAGGAACAGGGATTCAGGAATCACTTCGCCGGAACGCCGTTGTTGAACGTGCTCGGCACTCCGCGCGTGCGGTTCGAAAGAGTGAGCCTCTTTCGTGTGCCGCAGGAGCAACCCTGAACTACACGATCTCTTCCGCCGGTTTGGTTCGCCGGAACACTCCCGCCCAGCCCTCTTCGAACAGGGTGTAGACGGCCGGCACCAGCACCAGCGTCACCATCGTCGATGTGAGGAGACCGCCGATGACGACCCGCGCGAGCGGCGCCTGCAGCTCGCCGCCTTCGCCGATGCCGATCGCCATCGGCACGAGGCCGAGC
Source organism: Vicinamibacterales bacterium (assembly GCA_035263125.1). Classification (GTDB taxonomy): domain Bacteria; phylum Acidobacteriota; class Vicinamibacteria; order Vicinamibacterales; family UBA2999; genus Gp6-AA40. The sequence continues at coordinate 3,633 of DATFRP010000199.1, read as the reverse complement.
ATCGTCGCGATCGACGTCATCAGCACAGGACGCAGACGGGTGCGGCCGCCGATTTCGACCGCCTCTCGCAGCGGCATGCCGTCGCGCCGTCGGAGCGTGTTGATGTAGTCGACGAGCAGGATCGCGTTGCTGACGACGATCCCCGCGAGCATGATGATGCCTATGTACGCCTGCAGGCTGAACGATGTGCCGGTCAGAATGAGACTACCGACGACACCGATGGCTGCCACCGGTACGGAGAACATGATGATGAACGGGTCGCGCAGCGATTCGTACTGAGATGCCATGACGGCATACACCAGCAGCACGGCGAGAATGAGCACGAGCTGCAGCTGACGGAACGATTTCGCCTGCTCCTCGAGCTCAGGGCCGAAGCCGACTGAGAAGTCTGGCGGCACGCGGACCTGACCGAGGCGCTCCTGGACCGCCGCAACCGCTTCGCTCAGCGGCACCTCGATCTCGGCGTTCACGTTCGTGATCCGCTCCATGTTCTTGCGCTGAATCTGTACGGGACCGGCGTCACGCGTCACAGCCAGTACGTTCTTTGCCGGAACGACCTGACCGCCCTGCGTGTTGAGCAGCACGTCGCCGATGTCGCCGACTTCTTCGCGATCGGCCTGCCGCAACTGAACCACCACTGGATACTCGTTGCCGCGTTCGCGGAACTGCGCCGCCGTCGTCCCCGCCACGTTGGTCTGAATCGTCGTCGCCACACCGGATACCGTGAGGCCGAGCAGCGCGGCCTTCGGGCGATCGACGCGCACTGACATCTCGGGCCGTCCTTCCTCGCGGCCGACGTTCACGTCGGCGATGCCCGGCGTGGATTCCATCATCGTGCGCACATCCTGTGCGATGCGGCGCGCGTCGTCGAGATCATGTCCGCGGATCTCGAGCGACAGACGGCTGCCCTGCTGGTTGCCGTTGTTGCCGCCGCCGAGCAGGCGGTTGATCTGGAAGTTGCCACCGGCCGGGTTGGCGCGTACGACGACGCCGGGAAGGCCAGCCAGATCGCGCCGCAGCGCCTGTGAGATCTGATCGCTCGACCGGGTCCGCTCTGCCCGCGGCTTCAGGATGATGCGAATCTGACCGCGGTGGGTCTGACCGTTGCCGCCGTTGTAGTTGCCGTTGTTGCCGCCGCCCCCGCCGCCGTTGACGATGACGTTCTTCAGTTCGGGCACCCGCTCCTTGACCCGCTCCTCGAGGCGGAGCAGGGCCTCCTCGGTGCGCTCGACACGCGTGCCGACCGCGAGCTCGGCGTTGACGTTGACTTCACCTTCATCCGTCTGTGGAAGCAGCTCCACCGGCACGCGCGAGTAGAGCAGTGACGCCAGGAGAACCAGCGCTGCCGCACCACCGATGATCGTCGGACGGTGATTGAGCGCGAGACTGACCACGCGACGGTAGCGATCGTCCATGTTCTCGAGGAAGCGTTCGCTCGCGTGATACAGGTTCGCCATGACGCCCGTGTGCCTGGCCTCTTCCGCCGGCGTCAGCAGCCACCGGGAGCAGAGCACCGGCACGATCGTGACCGCGACGAACAACGACATCGCCAGCGAGAACATCACGACGAAGGACAGCTGCGTGAAGAGGATGCTGGCCGTGCCCGAGAGGAACAGGAGCGGCACGAACACCGCGATGTGCGTGAGCGTCGACGAGAGAATCGCCGACCAGACCTCTTCGCTGCCGTCGATGGCGGCGGTCATCCGGTCCTTGCCCATGTGCAGGTGGCGGTGCGTGTTCTCGAGCACGACGATCGCGGCGTCGACGATCATGCCGATGCCAAGCGCCAGGCCGCCGAATGTCATTGTGTTGAGCGTGAAGCCGCCGAAGTAGAGCAACGCAAAAGTGCCGATGACCGAGACCGGGATCGACGTGCAGACGATGAGGGTCGAGCGGAAGCTGCGGAGGAACGCGAAGATGATCAGGATGACGAGCACGCCGCCAACCAGCGCATGCTCCTGCACGTTGTCGATCGCGCGCTGGATGAAGATCGAGCTGTCCTGCGTCACGATCATCTTGATGCCGGGCACTTCCTTGTTGACGCGCTCGACTTCGGCGCGAACGAGCTGCGCCACGGCGACGGTGTTCTTGCCCGACTGCTTCTGCACCTGAATCTGTACGCCCGGTTTGCCGTCGATGCGCATGAAGGAGCGGCGCTGCTCGGTCGTGTCTTTGACCTCGGCGATGTCCCTGATGTAGACCGGCACGCTTTCGCGGGTCATCACGACGAGGTTCTTGATGTCCTCGATGCTCTGGAACTGGCCCTGCGATCGCACGAGGAACGTCGAGTCGCCCTGATAGATCTCCCCGAGCGGCGTGTTCTGGTTCTCCGACCGCAGCATGTTGACGACCGTGTTGACCGACAGATTGAGCGCGGTGATCTTCTCCTTCGAGAGCTCGACGTGAATCTGCCGGCGGAGTCCACCGTTGACGGTCACGGCGGCGACGCCGTCGACGCGCTCGAAGCGCGGCGAGATCTCGTTCTCGGCAATCTCACGCAGCGTCACCGGGTCGTAGTCACCCTGGATGCCGAGCTGCATGATCGGCTGCGAGTTCGAATCGAACTTGAAGATCGTCGGGGGGTCGGCGTCTTCGGGCAGGCGATTGCGCATGCGATCGACGCGCGTCCGCACTTCGTTGGCCGCCTCTGCGAGATCGGAGCCCCATTCGAAGTTCAGCTGCACCTGGCTGTTGCCTTCGGATGACTGCGAGTTCACGCGCGTCAGGCCGGGCACGGCGCTCACCGCCTGCTCCATCGGCCGGGTGATGAGCTCTTCCATCTCGAGCGGACCGACGCCGGTGTACGTGGTGCGCACGGTGAGCGTCGGCTGCTCGAACTCGGGCATCAGGTCGACCGGAAGCCGCGTGAGCGAAATCGCGCCGAGCAGCGTGATGACGGCGCTGATCATGAACATCGTGACGGGGCGATGAATCGCGAGACGAGGAATGCTCATAACGACACCCGAGAAGACGTTACGTGAATGAAATCATTCTTGAGACGAGGGACTCGGCGGCCGCTGAGCGCCGCCGCTGCGGCGCCCTGTGCCATCGCCGCCGTATCGCTTTCCGGCATCGCCACCCGACGGATGGCTCTCGCGACCTGCCGAGCCGTCGCGCGATCCGCTCCTCCCATCCGTGGCGTTCTTCCCATCGGTCGCATTCTCGCGACTCTTTCCATCTGTCGCGTTCTCGCGACCTGGGAATCCGCCCTGGCGCGGCGATCCGCTTTCTCGCAGGCCCGTGGGCCGTTGGCCTCCGCCCTGTGAGGCATCTCCGGAGGGTGGCGCCGAGCCCGTCGTTGCGGCGTCACCGCCGCGCCGGCCACGTCCGCCCGTCCTTCCGTTGATCAGCACGCGATCGCCGTCTCTCAACGCACCGGCGCCGGTCGTAACCACGAGGTCGCCCTCGGCAAGGCCCCCGAGCACTTCGATCAGCTCACGCTGCTCGGTGCCCACTTGCACGCTGTGGAAGACCGCCGAATCTCCCTGCGGCTGGAACACGCCCCGTCGTCCGCCGAGGTCGACGACCGCGTTGACCGGCACGACGAGCGCTTCCTTCTTGACGTCGGTGGTGATGCCGACGCGCGCATACATCCCGGGCTTCAGCCGGAACTCTTTGTTTGGGATTTCGATC
>DATFRP010000198.1:0-9710 GCA_035263125.1 Vicinamibacterales bacterium | reverse complement strand
AGGCCAAAGTCGACGCCTCCTGACCAATGGACATCCGATGTCCTCGACGTCGCGACTCTCGCAGCGATACATGCGCGGGCTCGCTCACCTCCCGCTTCTCGCGATCGCGAACCCGCAGTCGGTTCTCGTCATCGGATTCGGCGTGGGAAACACGACGCATGCGGCCACGCTGCATCCGTCGATCCGTCGTGTCGATGTCGCCGACCTCTCTCGGGGCATTTTGACGCATGCCGACTACTTCTCTGACGTCAACCAGCGCGTGCTCGAGGATCCTCGAGTGGCCGTGTACGTCAATGACGGCCGGCAGCACCTGCAGATGCAGCCCGCGTCTTCGTACGACCTCGTCACGCTCGAGCCGCCGCCCATTGCCTATGCCGGAGTGGCGGCGCTGTACTCGCGAGAGTTCTACGAACTGGTTCGCAGCCGGCTGAAGACTGGGGGCTATGTCAGTCAGTGGCTGCCGGCGTATCAGGTGCCATCCAGAACGGCCCTGGCGATGATTCGGGCGTTCATCGATGTCTTCCCGCAGGCGGTGTTGGTCTCGGGCGCTGAGGCCGACCTGCTGCTGCTCGGCGTGAACGATTCGCACATCGAGATCGATCCGGCCCGCGTGGCGGCTGCGCTCTCGCACGCGCCCGCAGTCGAGGCCGACCTGCGACGCCTCGACCTCGGGAGCGTGCGCGAGATTGTCGGTACTTTTCTCGCCTCAGCACGCACGTTGCACGAGGCGACGAAAGACACGACCCCATCGAGCGACGACCGTCCGATGCAGGAATACGACGTACGATCGCTACTGAATCTTGGCGAGGCCGTTCCGGCGTCGGTGGTCGACTTAACGCAGGTCGCCTCGTGGTGCCCGCGGTGTTTCGTCGATGGGGTGCCCGTTCCCCTCGTCGATGGGCTCGATACGTATCTCGCGCTGCTCGACCTTGCGTACACTTCTTCGCCATCCGAGTTGGCGAGCGTACGGCGCCTCGCTGGCTCGCGACCGCGCGTCATCGAAGGCAGCGAATACCTCGGTGCTGTCGTCCCCGAAACGGCTGATGTGCACAACCTGCTCGGCATCGCGCGTGCGTCACGGGGCGCGATCGACGATGCCATCAGCCATTTTCGCGAGGTCCTCCGGCTCGAGCCCGATTCGGCCGTGACCCATTGGCACCTCGGCGCGGCGCTGGCGGCGAAGGGCGCGCGCCGGGAGGCGCTCGAACACCTCCGCCGCTCGGTCGAACTCGATCCAACCAATGCGTTCGCGCAAAGCGATCTCAGCACCTTGAGCCGCCTCGCTCAGCGTCCGTAGGAGGAACCGGCTTCCTCGGCTACCTCACATCGAAGGGCACACTGTGCTCCGCCGCGTGTCCGCCGACGCTCGATTGAGCTGCCACGCGGAGGATGTAGGTCCCCGGTGAGAGATTCTTCAATGGCACTTCAGTACTGAATCCGTGTGTGAGCGATCGAGCAGACGCATCGACGGCGCGACGATCCTGAGCCTGGAAGACCGTCCGCCCATCTCGCGCGTCCTGCACTGACGTCATCAGCGTAACGGCGCGTGCGGGGCCGGAGCCGGCGTACAACTCCGCGTACGTAGTCAGCGTCTCCGCCTGGCTGAACGTGCGCGTTACCACTGGTGAGGCGGGGAGAACGTCCTTCAACAAGGGGTCTGGATTCGATGTGACGAACGAGTCGGCGTTGGACGAGGTGAGAAGGACTCCGCTCAACTCGAAGGCGGACTTTGCGTAGTCCAGGATCTCGACGTCATATGGCACGGTGCCAATCGTGGCCCCACTGGCTTCATGCGCCCCAACGTGGATCTGGTACCGGCCCGGCGGCAGCGCCAGTCGCGAGAGCAGCCTCACCCCCGTGCGGCCGATGCGCTCGCGCGTCTGCGGCTGGAGCCTCAGGTTGAACTCCTGACGATCGCCACCCTGCACCTTGGCGCGCTGGTCCGCCGCGACGATCGACACTTCGATCTTTTCGTTGAAACGCCCGTCGCGCTCGAGAAACTTCAGCGAGCTGCCGTCGATCTCGACGGCCAGGAACAACGAGCCGTTCGCACCTTCGCCCTTGAACGCAGCTGCGAACACGCGAAGCGGGAGATCGCCGATCGGCACCGGCTTGCTGAGGGCGGCCTTCAGGGCGGGCGAGGTGCCCGCCTTGACGTCGGCCTCGAGCGCTTTCGTCGTTGCGCGCGGATCGGGCGGCAGGAACCCGCGGCGCGCGCGCACGCTCACGCCGGGCCTCTTGACCCGGACGTCGATCTTCAAGAACTTCCGCGACCACTTCGTCGAGTCGCTGTAGTACCCCAGGAGGTAGTACCGGCTGTTGTCGAGCACGACCCGGCCGAGGCCACCGACGACATCGCCGGCGTTGACGACGGCGAGGCCACCGGTCTCCTCGGACAACGAAATCAAGCTCTCTTGTGAGAGCCGCAGCTCGTGAAGCGCGCCTCGGAAGGTTCCGTATTCGAGCTGCGGATAGTCGGACCGCGCGCTGATGTCGATGAGCTCACCAAACTGACTCAGCCCGCGCGGATCGATCCCATAGACGTTCACATTCGCACGTTGCGCGGCAGCTTCCGCCTCGCGAGCCTCGGTGATGATCGCGGAGGCTGATTGCGTCAGGTTGAACGGCTGATAGATGTCGTAGTCGAGGCCTTCGCTGAAGAGGAGCAGCGCCTTGCGACGCCCTTGGACGTCGCGCAACCAGTTCGCGACGTTCTCGACGGCTTGCAGCGCACGGCGCGCGTTGAGCGCGCGCTCGGCGTCGTAGGGGTCTTTGATCGATTCCGCCTTCTCGAGTCCCTCGCGGCTGCGAGTCGGCTGGGGATCATCCGCGAGGACCGTGTCGGTGTCCGTCTGTCGGATATGGACTGCCAGCTTCTCGGCCCCGGCGGAGGGGAGCTTCTGCCCTTGAAACCTGTCAATGGCCGCCCGCAGGAGCCGAGGGCTGCCTGTCAGCTCCTGTCCTGATTCCTGGCGCCCGCTCGTGTAGACCACCGCGGCCAGATCGTGCGTGCCCAGGTACTGTTGGATGAACCGTCTGGCCGCGTCGCGCACGGCCTGTGTGCGTGTGAAGGCGGTGTGCAGATCGTCCAGCAGGAAAACGTAGATGCGACCGTCGAAGGTCCGAGTGGTCGCGTGCACGTCCGATTCGATCGGCTCGGTGCCACCCGCCGGCGTAAACGGTCTCTCGATCGGGAGATCGATCAGAGAGAACGCCGATGGCGTCTGCGGTCTGCCGTCCTCGAGGATCTCGAAGTCATCTTTCGTCAGGTTCCGCACGAACGCGCCCGCCTGGTCCGTGACAATGGCGTGGACCTCGACGAAGTTGGTTTCCGCCCTGAACGTGACCGAGGGCTGCTGGCCGCTCCCCGTCTGTTGCGCGGCGGCAACGGCCGCACACACGACGAGCGCGAGCGACAGGACCCATCCGCGCGACGTGTTGCGTGTGGCATGCGGCATGTGAATGACCCCGCGTAAGCGCCATGAGCGCGGTTGCGTGGAAGACTCCGCCTACTGCGTCGCGTCGCCGCCGTCGACCATGACGTTCTCGACGACCCCACCCCCATTGCGTCTGAATGACGCGGCGTGCTGGTACTCGGGTGATTCGAAGCAGGCGATCCCTTGCTCGAGCGTCGGAAACTCGATCACGACGAACCTGTGAAATTCGTGCGGCCCTTCGTTGATCTTGTACCGCCCGCCTCGGGCGAGAATCCTGCCTCCGTGATGCGCGATGATCGACGGCACGAGGTCCGTGTACTTCTTGTACTGAACCGGATCGATGATCTTCGCGCGCGCCACCCAGTACGCGGGCACTACGGTTTTGCCTCGTACACGATGCGCCCGCCAACCATCGTCAGGACGGGCGAGATGTCCTTGATCTGGTCCGCCGGAATCGTGAGGTAGTCGCGATCCAGCACGATCAGATCCGCCAGTCGTCCCGGTTGTATCGAACCGAGGTTGTTTTCCTGGAAGACGAGGAACGCGTTCCTGCGGGTGTGCGCGATGAGCGCATCCTCGCGGCTGATTGGTTGTCGAAGCACCTTGGTCCCACCCACCATCTTGCCGGTGACCGCCCACCACAGCGTCGTAAAAGGGAGAATCTGATTGGCCCGGCTCCCATCGCTGCCGAATCCCCAGACGACGCCGCTTTTCTGAATCGTGTCGAGCGGCGCCATGTCGTAGGCGGCATCGCCGAACACGCGCGTGTTGATGCCGCCGTTGATGACCGCCCACGGATGAACGGCGGCATACAGTCCCAGCTCCCTCATGCGTGCGAGCTGAGAGGCGTTCAGCTGGTTCACGTGCGCCAGCACCCAGCGGAGGTTTTTGACCGGATACTCCTTGTTGATCGCCTCGATCTGATCCAGGAACCCATCGATCGTGTTCGTGAGGTTGGCGTGCACGTGGAGCGGCAGGCGATCCTTTGCGATCTCGGTGGCGATCTTGCGCCACAGCGCCAGCTGCTCGGGTCGCGGATCGGACTTCGGTATGAACATCGGGTCGTGCAACGGCCCGTAGACGCTTTCACCGTAGAAGATCTTGTCAACCCACTTGTCGCCCTGGAACAGCTTGATCTCCGCGATGCGGGGAAGCGCGCGCTCGACTTGCTCGGGAGAGTTGCCGACGCCGACGCCGTCGATGCAGTAGGTCCGGACGTTCAATTTGTCCTCGGCGGCCCACTTGCGATACATGCCGATCAGATCGGCGTCGCAGCCGGCCACGCCGAACGTCGTGAGGCCAGCGCGATTCAGATCTTTGATCATGCTCAGCGTGCTCTTCTCGACGTCTGCAGGCGCGGCCGCAGGGAGTCTGCCGACCAGACCGCGGAAGCCCGCCTCCGTGATTCGACCGGTGGGCTGACCCTTGGCATCGCGAACGGCCCAGTCAGGTGACTTGTCGTCGATCTTGAGTTGCTGGAGCGCGCGGCTATTGAGATAGGCCTCGTAGTAGGACGCTTGCAGGAACACTGGATTGTCGGGGACAGCCTTGTCCAGTTCCTCACGCGTGAACGGACGCGGGTCGTCGGCGAACTGCTCGATCGCCCACCCGCCGAGGTTGTACACCCATTCGCCTGGTGCAACTGACTTGGCGCGTGCGCGCAGCTTCTCGAGCGCGACGGCGCGCGAACCGATGCCGTCCCATCGCACCTCCCACTGCCACGTCGTCCCGGCGCGGAGCAGGTGCATGTGATTGTCGATGAGTCCCGGGATCACCGCGCGGCCACGAAGGTCGATCCTGCGCGCGGCCGGCGTCGCCAGCTTCAGGACCTCCGCATCGCTCCCCACCGCCACGATGCGATCGCCGCGGACGGCGATCGCCTGCGCCAGCGTGAACCGCTCGTCGACGGTGATGATCTTTCCGTTGGAGAAGATGATGTCGGGCGCTGGGCCTGCCGCGCCGGAGCCTTGCGCGGAGGCGGGCTGCTGCGCGGGCAGCACTGACACGAGACCCGCCAGCGCGAACGCGACGAGGGTTGCACGGGAAACCGGGCGTCTCATGTGTCCTCCCCTCAGATGCAGCAGACGAGAATCTATGGTGATTCGCCGCGCTTGACAACCCCTTAGTGGAGTGTATTTCCCACTTCAGGACAGCCGCTCCGATGTCGCGGCCGGCAGATCGCGGTCGAGGCTCGATGAGGGCCGTACTCTTCCAGTTGATACGGTCCACTAAGGCGGACATAATCGGTGCGGCTGGCGTCAGATCATACGTGAGTTGCGCAGGGAGGATGGCATGAAGACCGTCCGGTTCATCGTCCTCGTGGTGGCGGTCGTGATCAGTACGACGGCGTACGCGCAATGGTTGAAGCATCCGACGGCCGGTATTCCCCGCACGCCCGACGGTAAGCCCGACCTGTCGGCGCCGGTGCCGCGCAGCGCCAGCGGACATCCTGTCCTGTCGGGTCTCTGGCGGCCGTCACCTGGAATCGTGGGTGACATCACGCGCGGTCTCAAGGGCGGCGAGGTCCCGTTCCAGCCCTGGGCGGAGGCGCTCTTCAAAGAGCGGCGGGCAAACAACAGCCGTGACGATCCAACCGCCCGCTGTGTCGTCGGCGGTGTGCCGCGATCCGACTTCGTCGGCTACCCATTCAAAGTCCTCGAGCCTCCGGGCATGGTCGTCATTCTGTACGAGGCGGTGCACTCCTACCGTCAGATCTTCACCGACGGCCGCGCCCTTCCCAAGGATCCGAATCCGAATTGGTTTGGCTACTCGGTCGGACGCTGGGACGGCGACGTCCTGGTCGTCGAATCGTCCGGCTTCAACGACAACGTGTGGCTGGACAACGCCGGCCGACCCGCGACAGAGGCGCTGAAAGTGACCGAGCGCTTCGTCCGTAAGAACTTCGGTCAGATGGATATTGAAATCACCATCGACGACCCGAAGGCGTACACGAAACCCTGGTCGGTGACGCAGCAGCTTGCATTCCAGCCCGACACGGAACTGCTGGAGTACATTTGCAACGAGAACAACAAATACTTCGAGATCATCCCGAAGCTCACGGAGCGGTGAGCGGGAGGCGCGCGAGTGAACCGCATCCGGCTCGCAATCGCGTTGGCATGCCTGGCGACCGCTGTGCCAGCCGCGCAGTGGCTACGGCAGCCCACTCCGGGAATCCCCCGTACCACCGACGGCAAGCCTGACCTCTCGGCACCGGTCCCGCGCACGCCAGAAGGGAAGCCCGATCTGTCAGGACTCTGGCAGCCGGCGGCGATGTTGATCGGTGACCTTGCCGCGAACCTTCCTCGTGGGTCGGTGCCGTTCCAGCCCTGGGCCGAGAAGCTGTACAACGAACGGCGCGCCAACAACAATCGAGACGACCCCACGGCGAACTGCATCGTCGGCGGCGTGCCGAGATCGGACGCCGTGCCGTATCCCTTCAAGGTCCTGCACATGGGGGACCTGGTCGTGATCCTCTACGAAGCGGTGCACTCGTACCGCCAGATCTTCGCCGACGGCCGGTCACTCCCGACAGATCCGAATCCGACGTGGTTCGGGTACTCCGTGGGGCGTTGGGACAAAGACACCTTCGTCGTCGAGACCGCGGGCTTCAACGACAAGGGCTGGCTCGACAACTTTGGCAAGCCCGCAACCGAGCGGCTGCGTGTGACCGAGCGTTTCGTCCGCAAGGACTTCGGGCACATGGACGTCCTCATCACGATCGACGATCCGGGGGCCTACACGAAGCCGTGGGATGTCACGCTCCCGCTCGTGCTGCGGCCCGACACGGAACTCCTCGAATACATCTGCAACGAGAACAACAGGTACTTCGAGATCATCCCGAAGCTCGATAAACCGCGGTCCTAGTAGTACTAGTGGACCGACGCGAAAGCCGCGACGAGAGGAGTTGGCGATGCGAACTGTTCTTGTGTTCGTGACCGGATTGGCGATCGGGGCCGCCGTGTCGCCGATGGTGGCGCAGGGCGACCGGCTCCCGGGCGTCAACAACATGAATCACGTGGCGATTGCCGTCGAGAACTTCGACGAGGCGCTCGCGTTCTACACGAAGAAGATGGGATTTCGTGAAGGGTTCACGGTCAAGAACGACCAGGGCCAACCGACCTTGTCCTACGTGCAGGCCAGCCGTGACACCTTCATCGAGATCGTTCCCGCCAACGCGAATCGACGCTCCGGCCTCAACCACTTCGGACTGCACGTGGCGGACCTCAAGGCCTACGTCGCCGCGTTGAAGCAGCGCGGAGTCATGGTCGAAGAGCCTCGCCAGGGACGCGGCGACTCGATGGTCGCGAACGCGACCGACCCGGGTGGCCTGAGAATCGAGATCTTCCAGTTCGGCAAAGACTCGCTGCAAGGGCAGGCGATCGCCAGCTGGACGCAGCCATGAAGAACGCCGCGCTCGTCTCGGTCCTGGTCGCTGGACTGTCGCTCGCGCTGTGGGCGCAGGGATCTGGCAATGTCGTCCAGGTTGCTGCAGACACGATGGGTGTGGCGATGCTGCAATCCATCCAGTATTCCGGTACTGGCGCGATCTTCCCGATCGGCCAGGCAGCCTCACCCGGCGGCCCGTGGCCGCGATTCGAGCTTGCAAAGTACGTGGCATCGGTCGACTACGCGGCGCAGGCCATGCGCGAAGAGACGGTTCGGCGTGACGTCGAGCGCCCGCCTCGGGGCGGAGGCGCGGGACCGTTCAATCCCGCGACAGGGCAGGGCGGCATGCGCCCGATCCCGGGCGACGTGACGCAGACGCTTCTTCGTGACGGTCGCACCGAAGCAGGTCGACTCCAGATCTGGATGACGCCCCATGGCTTTCTGAAAGCTGCGGCTGCGAACAAGGTGTCCGTTACACCTGCTCGATTCGAGGATCGCACAGTCCAGGCAATCTCCTTCGGCGTCGGCGGCCGTACGCTCATTGGGTACATCAACGATCAGCATTTTGTGGAGGGCATCGCGACACGCGTGGCCAACCCGCTCCTCGGCGACATGTCCGTCGAGACGATCTTCTCCAACTACAAAGACTACGCGGGCGTGAAATTCCCGACTCGAATCGTGCAGCGGCAGGGTGGGCATTCCACGTTGGATGTCACGATCGCCGATGTGCGACCGAACGCAGGAACCGTTGCATTTCCCGCCACTGCGGGACGCGGGCCTGTGCCTGTGCCATCAGTGAAGACCGATCTGGACAAGATCGCCGACGGGGTCTGGTTTCTGACGGGTGGTGCCCCGATGAGCGTGCTCGTCGAATTCAGCGACCACGTGGTGGTCATCGAGGCGCCGCAAGACGACGCACGCACGGAGGCGACGATCGCGGCAGTCAAGCGCGCGATGCCGACCAAGCCCATTCGCTACGTGGTCAACACGCACCACCATTTCGATCACTCGGGCGGACTTCGCGGCTACGTCGCGGAGGGCATCACGATCCTCACACACGAGAAGAACAAGCCCTACTTCGAGCAGATCTTCCGTAACCCGTTCACGCTCGAACCAGACCGCCTCGCCCGCTTCCCTCGTCCCGCTCACATCGAGACGGTCGGGGCACGACGAGTCCTGCGCGACGACACCATGACAATGGAGCTGCATCTCCTGCAGGGAAATCTTCATGCTGAGACGCTGCTTGCCGTCTACCTTCCCAGACAAAAGCTGCTGGTGCAGGCCGACGCCTTCCATCCGAGGCCCGGCGCTGCGCCGCTTGCGTCGGCGCCGCCCTTTACGGTGAATCTCGTTGAAAACATCCGCCGCTTGAACCTGGACGTCGAGCGGGTCGTGCATGTGCACGGCGGCATCGATCCGATCGCAGTGGTACTGAAAGCGGCGAGCTAGCGCGCATTTCATATCGGTGTAGCGCGCGTCCTTGGTCCTTCGTGCTTGGTTCTTGGTCGGTCCTCTGGTCCAACGTCCTTGGTCCATGGAGCGGCCGGTGCCACGTTCGCGGAAAGGCAGCGGATCCGCGCTCAAAAGACTCTCGTGGACCAGGGACCACTGACCGAGGACGGACTACGGACTAAGAAGCCCCAATTCTCAACAACAAGCTGGACACAAGCCTCGCCGAGCCTCCACCATCAGCCCGGCGTCCGTGGGCCGGCTGTCGGAAGGGATCCCTGCATCACTATTTTTCCGGGCCTTGGCGCCTCGCCGGCTCCCAAACAGGAAGAATCCTCGGCACCTCTCTGTCTCAGTGTGTTATTCCTCGTGCCTCTATGTCTTCTGGCGGTTCCGACACGTTTCGCCTCGAGGCGTTCGCGGACGCGGTGTTCGCGA
>DATFRP010000197.1:0-100211 GCA_035263125.1 Vicinamibacterales bacterium | reverse complement strand
ACGTTGTCGATGAAGACATTGTCCGGATTGGTGATCCAGTAAGCCGTCACCGTGTTGTCCGAAGGCAGCAGGGTGTCCTTGCCGGACATGCTGTCCGCCCTGTAGGTCGCGCGATTCAGCGAATTACTTCCCCTGTTCTCTCCGTTTGCGGCGAGATTGGTCGGCGCGCAGGCCTTGGAGGTATGGCACTTGACCTGGATCGCCAGGTTGTGCACGAACTGGTTACCGTGCTCCGCGCCGTCTTCGAGGAAGAAGCAGTGACCGACGGTGTTGTAGGTCACGTTGTTCTCAACGCGCAGGAAGTTCGTGCCGTGCACGGTCACACAACGGTTGTAGGTGTCATGGAGCGACGCGTTCTTGATGTACTGCCCCTGTGCGTCGCCGATCAGATGCCAGTGGATCGGATATCGGGCGAGAGTCATGTTCTGGCCCATTCGATTGAATTCGACGCCCTCGACAAACATCTTGCTTCCGACCATCGCCATCACGTGCCCGCCGAAGAATGACTGTTCCGCGTCGGCCGATGCCTGGATACGTACGTTGCGCGTCAGCATGCCGACTTCGCCACGTTCATCCACGTCGAAGGTGATCTTGCCGAAGTGCATGTAGTCGAGTTTCTTGTCGAGCGTGATCACGTTTGCCTTGATGGCGGAAATGCTTCGCCGCTCGGCCTGCCTGGGATCGAAATCCGTGGACGCGAGGACAATCTCGTCGCCGGCTCGCCAGCCAGCGGCGTTCAGGACCTCAATCGAGTTGCTGCCTGCGTCGGCGGTTTTGGACAGCTTCGTCCAGGAGTTCATCCGGTTACCGTGCAGGTTCAGGGTTCCACCCATCATCATGACCCCGCGGTCACTGCGGTCACTCGTTCCACCCACACCACTCATGTCTTCGTCTTTCACGTTGTCGGTGAGGGTAATGGTTGCCTTGCGCGTGTGGGGGCGGGCTTCTGTGCCGATCTCCAACTCCCCGTGCACCATGATCCACTCGGTGGTCAGTTCGAGATCCTTGTTATCAGCGAAGCTCAGTTTGCCGTTGATCGTGACACTTCGTAGCGCCGGCGGACTGACGTCGAGGATGACGTTCATATCCTTCTCGATGGTGACCACATCGTCTTTGGCGGGCACCTTCTTGTCAGGCCAGGTGGCAGGATCAGACCAGCGGCGAGCCGCCGGCGCTCCGGCATTCTGAGCCTGAACGACCGCGAATGCGCCGACGAGCAGGCATGCTGGCAGGAGCAACGCAAGAAGGAACGAGCGATGGTGCGTACTCACGAATCAACCCTCCGTACTCGAAGATCAAAGGAAAAGAGCCCCCGGTCAGAGTCGGGGGCTCTTGTTCGTGCAGAAGGTTTGCTGCTTACCGGCTGACCTGGAGGCTGGCGCCACCACTCGGGCCGCTCGCTGCGCTGCCAAGGACGTCACCGCTGGAGACAAGCTTGACCCACAGCGAACCGTTGCCCTTGTAGTACGACGTGGCGCCGGCCTTGCGCAGCGCTTCGAGGCTGTCCTGCGCCGTACCCGAGGCTGCGGTGGTGAATCCCGGCAGCTCGAACATCACCCACGAACCCGCATCCAGTTCACTCACGTTGAGGGACAGGGTCGGCCTTTCGGTGGTCACCTTGTACTCGGTGCCCGCGCGTACGTTGGTTGCGCCGTTGGCGGTGAAATCCTTGCCATTGCGGCTGAGAACGACTGGCGGCCCTTGAGGTGCAGCGTTACCTCTGATTCGACCACCACCTGGGGCAATAGCAAAGGTCTGAGGTGGAGCAGCAGCGGCTGGGGGAGCACCTGCGCCAGGAGCACCTCCGGCCCGAGCAGCCCCGCCACGACCAGCAGCGCCACCTGGACCCGCGGCGCCCGGACCGCCGGCTCTTGGAGCACCACCACGACCGCCGCCGAATCCGCCGAACCCAACAGCACCACCGCCGCCGCCAACATTCATGCGCCCGACATCGCCCTTGCACACCACAGCGTTCCAGGTCGGCTTGACCTCGCACGCGTCGTCAACGTCGATTCCGGTGATGTTGACGATGTAGGAATTGGGGACACCGCCGACCGTGCCGTCCTTGTCGTGGAACACAGAGGTCTTGTAGACCGAGTTGCCGTAATCATCGTTGCTCCACCGGTTCTCGATCGGCGGGAAATACACCGGCTTGGCGTTGACGAATTTCGCGCGCTGCACGGTGTTGTTGGAGCTCATGCCGAAGCTGGTAAACATCAGGTACGAGATCGCTCCCGTCTTGCGGGTGGCGTTGTCCTGGTAATTCACGAAGGTGTCGTTGTCCAGTTCGTGATGGTAGTCGTAGAACTCGTAGGCGCGGATCGGGAAATCCGCGACGGCCGGCTGCGGCAAGCTACGGCCGTACGCCTTTTCCGAGTCAGTGCGGGGGTTGCCGACGTTCTCGGTTTCGCCCACGAACAACGAGTCATTCACCCGTGACGTATAGGCGGCACGACCGGCGTTGCCGGACGCATGCGTGAAGCCGATTCCGTTGTCGGCCATCTTCAGGTTCTTGTAGAGGTGCAATTCACCGCGGGCCCAGATGCCACTATTGCGGTTCTTGTAGGCGGTGTAATCCTCGACGACAGACTCCGCTTGAGGGCTGTTCGCGTCAGCGGGATCGACATTGGCAACATACCCGCCGACGGCGAAATGGCCATCGGCCCTGGGCGCGCGGTCACCCATGAAACCGTCAAAGTTCGAATGGGCGACGTTGCCCTTGAACTCGCGGACCTTCGTGCGACGCGGCCAGGTGGCCTTGCTGATGTCCGTGCCTTCGAACTTACCCGTCGGATGCTCCGGGAAGGCGAACCAGAAACCTGTCGAGTCGGAACCCGCCGCCACGTTGTCGCGGTAGATGTTGTCCGGATTGGTGATCCAGAACGACGACACCGTGTTATCCGAAGGGATCAGGACGTCCTTGGAGTCCTGGCCGGTGGTCTTGAAGTTCAAGCCGTCCGAGGACGATCCGAATGGGGCGAGGTTGGTCGGGTCGCACGGCTTGGACGTATGACACTTGGTCTGGATCGCCAGGTTGTGGATGTACTGGTTGCCGGTCTCGATGCCGTCTTCGAGGAAGAAGCAGTGACCGACGGTGTTGTAGGTCACGTTGTTCTCAACCTGCAGATTGTTCGTGCCATGCACGGTCACGCAGCGATTGTAGGTGTCGTGGATCGCGGCGTTCCTGATGTACTGCCCCTTGCCGTCGCCGACCAGATGCCAGTGGATCGGATAGCGGGCCAGCGTCAGGTTCTGGCCCATGCGATTGAACTCGACGCCCTCGACAAACATCTTGCTCGTGCCCATCGCCATCACGTGGCCGCCGTAGAACGACTGTTCCGCGTCAGCCGAGGCTTGCAGCCGGATGTTGCGCGTCAGCAGACCGACTTCGCCGCGTTCATCCACGTTGAAGGTGATCTTGCCGAAGTGCATGTAGTCGAGTTTCTTGTCGAGCGTGATCGCATTGCCCTTGATCGCCGCAATCGTGCGCCGCTCGGCCTGACGGGGATCGAAATCCGTCGACGCGAGGACAATCGCGTCGCCGACCCGCCAGCCAGCAGCGTTCAGGACCTCAATCGAACTGCTGCCTGCGTCGGCGGTCTTGGACAGCTTCGTCCAGGAGTTCGTCCGGTTACCGTGCAGGCTCAGGGTTCCACCCATCAGCATGATCCCGCGATCACTGCGATCAGTCGTTCCACCCACTCCACTCATGTCTTCGTCTTTGACATTGTCGGTGAGGGTAATGGTCGCCTTGTGCGTGTGGGGTCTGGCTTCGGTGCCGATTGCCAGTTCCCCGTGCACCATGACCCACTCAGTGGTCAGTTCGAGATCCTTGTTATCAGCGAAGCTCAGTCTGCCGTTAATCGTGACACTGCGCAGCGCCGGCGGACTGACGTCGAGGATGACGTTCATATCCTTCTCGATGGTGACCGCGGCGTCCTTGGCGGGCACCTTCTTGTCAGGCCAGGTGGCAGGATCAGACCAGCGGCGGGCCGCCGGCGATCCAGCATTCTGAGCCTGAACGACAGCGGATGCGCTGACGAGCAGGACTGCTGGCAGGAGCAACGCAAGAAGGAACGAGCGATGGTGCGTACTCACGAATCAACCCTCCGTACTCGAAGATGACCGAGAACCGCAGCAGCAACGCAGAGCGCGATCCGGCGCCCAGCACACGTCGAACCCAAAGAGAGTAGCCGATTTCCGACGACACGTGTCCAGAATCGGCGGCGCGAACCCGCTTTCCTAAGTTTACCGTTCAGGAACAGATTGGGCTGGTCTTGCAGCCGGGGAAAGCGCCGGCCAATGCGGTCGTGATCGAACGCATCGAGAGGCCGACGCCAAATTAGCGCAGGGCGCCTATATCCAATTGAGGGCGAGCGCCAGCGTTCCGAATGCCAGGAGCAGGCAGAATCCGATCGCCCGCAGCATCGCCCGCTTCGCGAGTCCTTCGTAGAGGGCCATTGGAATGAGGCACAGGAACGTGACGATCGCAAGATTTCTCATCCTGAGTGACTTTATTCATGCCTCCAGCAGAAATCACTCACGGCTCTGGTAGATCTGCCGTCACGCGAGACCGTGCACCCGGCTCGATCTGAACTGATGACGTCCAGGCCTTGAAGCCGGCCATCTCGATTCTCAGATGCCTCGATCCGACTTGCACGTTCGAAAGCAGCAAAGGCGTCGTTCCAATCAGACTGTCGTCGACGAAGACCTTTGCCCCCGACGGACGCGAGGTCACTTGCAGGGAGCCGGTCGTTGCCGTCGCTGCGTCGATTGCTGCCGCGATGGTCGGTCGAAAATCGAAGTCGACCGATTGCGTCGGACGACGTTCGTTCAACGTGACCCGAAGCCACCGCGTGGCCTGACCTGGATACGTGACCTCAATCGTATGTATGCCGAAGGCGAGCTCGCCAACGGCGAGCGGCGTGGTACCACGCAATCGGCTGTCAACCACGACGTTGGCACCGGCCGGCATCGAGCGGACGATAAGGCGGCCCGGTTCGACAGCCGACGCGCCGCGGTGAGGCGCAGTTGCAGCGTTCAGCTCTGAACTCAGAACCTTCGTTTCCGGATTTGGAGCCCCCGGCTGCGTCGTTGACGCGATTCGCCTTGGATCCTCTCCTGGTGCGCGCGGCGCGCCAGTCGGGTTCGCTGTGGCATAGGCTGGTGCGCTGGTCGGACGAAGCTCGAAGTCGACCGAGCGTGTGGGACGCCGCTCGCTCAATATCACCTGCTGACGCCGCGTGTCGTGACCTGGGTGTGACACCTCAATCGTATGCGCTCCGTAAGCGAGCGCGCGAAGATCGAGCGGCGTGACACCGCTCAGTCGGCCGTCAACCAGCACTTCTGCACCGGCCGGCGTCGATCGGACGAGAAGACGGCCAGATTCGACAGCAGGCAACGGAGGTTCCGGTGCCGGCAGTGCGGCGTTCGGCTCGGAACTCGATGCCGCATTCTCCGAATTTGGAGCCACTGTCTGCGGAGCGATTGGCTTGGGATCCTCGATCGGTGGATCCTCTGTCGCTGATCGCGTGGGTTGAGACGCAGCGACCGACTCGTGGCTGCCGATGATCGACTCGATCAATGGACTCGGACGTTGTCCAACGATGAGCCCTCCACCAAATCCGGCCGCGAAACTGATGGCGACAAACACCGCGACGAGGAGGCCGCGTGACTCCAACCGACCAGGAGTTCGATGCGGCGCTTCGTCGACCGCTCGCACAGACGGTGGTGTGACTTCCGTCGGGAACATGTCGTCGACGATCGGATCGAGTCGAAGCACACGGCTGTCACGCTTCCGTTCTCGCGGTTCGTGTGCGAGTGCCTGTGATCCCCGTGTGCGCGGCTGGCTGTTGACCGGCGTCTCTCGCATCTCGGCGACCATCGGCGCACGGCGAGACGGCGGCTCGAGCCAACCGTCTTCTGGGGGCTCCATGTCCAAGACGGGAGCGGAAGGCAGATTCTTGCGTTCATCGCGGAAGACCGGCATTGCCACCACGCCCGGCGTGGGCTCGTCCGTCTCGCGTTTGGTCGAGATGGCGTCCTGCAGGCTCGCGACGAACTCAGAGGCAGTCGATGGTCGCTGGTTCGGTTCGTCGGAGAACGCCGCTGCGAAAGCCGCGCGCAGCTTCCCGGCATCCACGCCTGCGATCGCCGTGAACACTCGCGTTTCGTGAGGAGCAGGCCGCTGCACACGACGACGCTCGAGGAGACCCTGCGCCTCACGAAGTGCAAGACTCGTGGCCTGGTTTGGATCCGGGGGCGTCCCGATGAGGAGCTCCAGCGTGATCGCCGCAAGGGAATAGATATCGTCGGCAAGCGTTGGCGGCGCACCCGCCAGCCGTTGCACGGAGCCGTACGGAGCTCCCGCCTCCGCAGGAATTCCTACCTTGATGAATGCCTGGGCAAGCCCAAAGCCTGAGACTTTCGTCCGCGCACCATCGAGGAACACGTCGCAGGGCGCCATCATCCCGTGATGGACGCCTGCTCGCGCAGCGAAGTCGATTGCATCGGCCAGCTGTCGTGCGCGCTCCAGGACCTCTGCAACAGGCCGAGGGCCGTCCTGCCGCATGACCGCGTCCATGGTAGTACCCGTGAGATCCGGGTATACGAGGTACGGGACGTCCCCTTCGGCCCCGAAGGCCCGAGGACGTGGCAGACTCGGGTGATCGAGCGTCGTCTCGCAAAGCTTTCGGAATGCGCTGAGCAGATCGGACACTTCTCCGAACTCGCGCCATTCCGGAGACACGTCGAACGTGCGGATCACGACCCGCGTGTTGGTTGATCGATCACGGCCGAGATAGGCGGGCCCGAAACGACTCACACCGAGGTCGGCGCGAACCGGAAACGGACCGAAACAATCAGGCCGATGCTTGAATGATGAACCCTTCCCGTTCAGACCGGACTCCTTGGGCGTTGTGCAAAACTGGTAACTAAAAAGTTACAGTCAGTAACGCCTTTACTTCCTCGAAGCAACTTTCGCGCCCGGGCTGAAAGTCATAGCTCGTGCGTCCGGCGCCCAGGGAGCGTGGTGGCGTGATTACCATAATCGTCTGTGGCTTGCAATACAGTGATCGCCGCCGACGTCGCGTTCATTCGTATCGAAGGGCGTCGATCGGGTCGATGCGAGCGGCCTTGAGCGCGGGATACACACCAAACAGGACGCCCACGGTCACCGATACACCGAAGGCCATCACGACCGACATCGTGCTCACGATCGTCGTCCACTCCGCGGTTCGCGCGATTGCCCAGGCGAGAATGAAACCGAACCCGATGCCGATCATTCCGCCACCGGCCGAAATCAACACCGCCTCACTCACGAACTGCCGCGCGATGTCCAGCCGCCTGGCGCCCACGGAACGGCGCACGCCAATCTCGCGCGTGCGCTCCAGTACGGTGGCGAGCACGATGTTCATGATGCCGATGCCGCCGACCAGGAGTGAAATCGCGGCGATGGCCACCATGACGTATGTAAAGATCGCTTGCGTTCGCTGTTGCTGTGCGAGCAGATCGGCAGGGATCGTCACGGTGAAATCGGCCGTGCCGCGGTGAGTTGAGTCGAGGACAGCGGTCACGATCTTGGCCACCTCGATGCTATCTTGACCGGCCGTCACTTGCAGATCCACGCCCGCGAGCTCGTCCTTCAGCCCCGCACCCGGATCCTGAAAGCGATATTCGAATGTGTTGATCGGGATATAGATGACGTTGTTCACGTCGGGCGTTGCGCTGCTCTCGCGACGAGGATTCTGCGCGATCTGCTCCTCGAGTACGCCTACCACCTCGAGCCAGATGCTGTCGATCTTGACGAATTTGCCGAGAGCAGGCTCATAGCCAAGCAGGCTCACCTTCGCCGTTTCACCAAGAACGGCAACGGCGGCGCTCGACTGGTCGGCTCGTTCGTCGAAGAAGCCGCCTTCGGCGAGCCTGAGACTGTGAATCTTGCTGTACGTCGCTTCCACGCCGTAAATCTCGGGCGGATTCTGCGACGGCTTCGGCAGCAGCGCAGCCGGCCGCATCGTCTTGCGTACCGACATCGCCTCGATGGCGTCGATGTTGGTGTGGAGCACGCGCGCGTCGCGGTGCGTGAGCCCAGGTGAGGACTGCCGCCGCTGCTGCATTTCCTGCGAGCTCGACGCCGGCACCGAATCGACCATGATGTTGCGGACGCCAAGACGTTCGATGAACTGAAGCGTCTCCTCCTTCGCACCGGCGCCGATCGCCATCATCCCGATGACCGAGCCGACACCAAAGACGATGCCCGAGGTCGTGAGCAGCGTGCGCGTCTTCTGCGCTCGAAGATTCTCCAGCGCCTGCGCGAAGTCGGACAGGAGGATCATTTGCCGAGCGCTCCGAGCGGACCCGTCGACCGCGTGCTCTGCTTCCGTTTGCCCGGCTCCGCCAGCGCGATCGTCACGCCCTCGCCGATCCCTCGTACGACTGCCTGACTTTCGGTTCGCCGGATCAGTGTGACCGGATGGGTGACAAAGCCCTCGGGCGCCTGCCGATAGACGAACCAGCGTCCTTCCCTCTGGAACACGGCCTGGGACGGCACCCACAGAACGTTGTCGAGCGTTTCGACGCGGATCACGACGTCGACGCTCAGCCCCGGTCGGAGACCGTCGTCGGCGCGATCGAGGGAGATACGACAGTTGAACGTGCGGTTCCAGGCGCTCCCGGCAGATCCGCCAAGCACGCTGATGTGGCCTTCGAATTCCTTCCCCGGCAGGGCCTTGGGACGGACGATGGCCCGCTGACCGACTTGCAGAAACGCGCGGTCGGTCTCCTGAATCTGGGTGCTCACCTCCCAGCTGCTCATGTCGGGAATCTGCGCGACCACTTGACCGGGACGCGCCGAGTCGCCGAGTTGAAACGTCGGCACCTGCATACCGTAGAACAGCACGCTGACCCCGTTGGTGTTCTCGGCCAGCTGCACGTAGCCCGATGTCGGCGCTCGCAGGGTCAAGCCCTCGATCGTCTGGCGCGTCGTGTCCACTTTGGCTTGGGCCTCCCTGACGGCCGCCCGCTGCACATCGACACCGGTTTGCTTCGCCTCCTCGCGATGCGCGAGGTCGACGCGCGCCTGCTCGTGGTGATTGCGCGCCTGCTCGAGCGCGATCTCCTTCTTTCGTTTCTGCACCGATCCCAGGAAATCGTTCTCGCGCTGGTCGAGCTCCGAGATCCTGACGTCAGCCTCACTGGTCGCAACCTCGAGGCGCGCCTTTTCGAGCGCGACGAGCGTCTCGGCTTCAGCTTTGATCTGCTGCTGTCTCGCTTCCTCGAGATCGGCCTCCGCCTCCGCCAGATCGAACTGCTGACTGTTGGCATCGAACGTCGCGACGACGTCGCCTGCCTTGACGAGTGCACCAGTGTCGCGAAGGAAGGTGATCGGCAGCTCCGACACGCCTGCCCTGGGCACGATCAATGGTCGCGAGCCGCCGCCCTGTAGCTCGCCGCGTGTGGACACTTCGATGGCCACACCGGTGCGCCGGACGGTTGTCGTCGGCACAGTGCTGTCGTCTTTCTCGGCGAGCGCGTTCATGGCCACGCGTAATCCGCGGCCCGCGCCGAAGCCAGCGGCGATGATCGCGCCCGATAGCGCCACGAGGCCAATGGCGCGGCGAATCATTTGCTGCCGGTGCCTGCGAACGCCGCCTCGTTGACGGCATCCAACAGCGGATCGACCGTGGCGACCCGCGCGTTGGCGCTCACACCTTTCACCGCGACCTCGTCGGGGTTGCGCGCAAGGACCTCGACTTCGATTGGTTTGAACCCGTCCGACGAGACGGCATAGATCGTGGGCTTTCCGCGGCGGGTGAACAGCGCCTTCGCCGGGACGATCGTCGCCGAGGGAATCCGCTTGATGACGACATCGAGAGTGCCGTTCATGCCCGGCCTGATTCGCTCGTCACCGCGCGAGCCGAGCGCCGCGTACACGTGAAACTCGCGACCGCGCGAGTCGAGCGATATTTCTGCCAGCGGTGAGATCGTCGTCAGCTTCGCTGGAATCGACACCTCGGGCAGTGCATCGATGCGGACGATGACCTCGTCGCCCACGCGCATCCGGCCGCGATCGATCTCTTCCACGGACGCGTCGATCAGGAGCGAGGACAAATCGGGAATGGTCGCGAGGTTCATGCCTGCGGGCACCTGGTCGCCGACGCGGTAAGGCTGCGTGGCGCCGCTCACCTGCGCAGCCAGCGAGTTCCGATTGGCGGTGTAGATCGGGAATCCCGAAATCGGCGCATGAATGTCCATCCGCTCGATCTGACCCTCGACGAGCCGGACCCACATCTCTGCTGCCTCGAGCTGTCGCCGAAGCGACGCCAGCTTCGACTCTCGCGACGCCTCACGCTCGGCCACCTCGGCTTCAAGCTGTTTGAGTTTCTGGCGCGCGACACCGAGGTCGATACGATGCCGCTCGGCGTCCAGACGGGCCACGAAATCACTGTCTGCTGTGTCGAGCTGTGCCAGCTCGACCGCCAGGCGTGCATCGTTCAGATCATGCCGGTCGTGCTCGGCAGCGGATTTGGCTTCTGCGATTTCCTTGTCCAGGCCGGCGCGCGCCTTTTCGGCGGCCGCGCGCCGTTGAATCAGATCGCGCTCGGCCGTACTCGAATCGAAGCGAATCAGCGACGCCCCTTCCACGACGCGCTCGCTGGCAGGTGTCATCCAGGCGATTCGCAGATCCTGCACGAGCGGGGCATAGACCGGTACCGATCGATCCGCTTGAATCTGACCCCTGGCGCGAATGACTGCAACGAATTCACCCGAACGAACGGGCGCAATTGGCAACGCGGCCCGCTCGCTGGCCCTGAACTGCACGGTGCCGACCCACACCGCAACGGCGACCGAGGCCGTGATGACGATGATTGCGATGATTCGGAAGCGGCTCACCGCACCACTCCCGCCGACGCAAGCTCGGAAGGTGCAGTCGTCCTTTCGCCGACGTTGAACACGATTGCAGCCGACAGGTCAGGCATCAGACGCGGATCGGATCCTTCGAGTCGGAAGACCGCCATGAAGGTCTTGACGCCACGGCCCAGCGCGGCAGAGGCCGCCACGGGGCTTGCGGCAACGAACCGCGCGCCAAGTGTCATGTCGGGATACGCGTCGACGAAGACCTTTGCGTTCAGACCGGGCTTGAGCAGGGCGCCGTCGGGCTCGGCCACATTGACCCTCACGAGCATCTCGCCTGGATCGAAGATGTTCAGAAGCGTGTTGTTCCGGTACAGCTGGTCTCCCGCCTGCGGTCGAACCATCGAGCCGTTGTTGTAGAAGGTGGAAAGCGCCACCATCCCGGAAAGAGGGGCTTTGACCCGCAGCTTCTCGAGGTTCGCGCGCGCGCGATCCTGTGCGGCGCGCTGGCGGTCGCGCTGCAATTCGAGGATTCGAAGAGCGGCTCGATCGGCTCGTTCCTCCTGCGGCTGCGTCACCCGGAGACTCTCGACTTTCGCCTGGGCCTTGGCCAGCCGGATCGTGTTCTGCTGCGCCTCGATTTCGCCGAGGACCGGTGCCTTACTGACATCGAGCCGCGCCTTGGCGAGATCGGCCTCCGCCTGCTCCCGCTCGAGCTGGCGTTGTTCGGCATTGGCGGCGTTGTCGGCCGTTCGCTGTCGGACCTGATGGGCGAGATCGTCGTATTTCGCAGCGCTTTGCCGCGCCTGATCGATCTGCTCGAGTGGATCGAATTCGGCGATGACGTCTCCTTTCGCCACGGTCGCCCCGTTGCGGACGATCCGCGTGAGCGTCATCCGGTAGGTTGGTCCCGTCACCTGCGGTACTGCGACGCGTGTCGATCGGACGGCCTCGAGCGTGCCTGTCCACCGGATCGTCTGCGATCGCGCCGCGGCGCCGGGCTCGGTCACTGCACGGGGCGATGCTGTCGCGCGCGTCTCGACTGCCGGGGCGCGGGGCCCGGAACAGGCTGCGGCAGGGCCACACAGGACGGCGGCGCCACAAAGGCCGACCAGGAGGACACGCATGCTGGTCGCCATCTTAGACTCCATGACACGCGATTTGGGCTGCTGCGCTTGCACCGAAATCAATGAAGAAGCGGCGTCACTCGCACTGATGAGATTGGCGTACGAGGGATGCTAGCGTGCGCGCTTCGCCGCCTCGTCTGCACGAGCCCCGCTCAGGATGTTGCGCATTGCGTAGTTCCCCTCGTGACAGGCGTATTCATAGAGCGCAGCATCGCGGCTGCGAGTGAGGGCGATGAGCAGCGTCCACGGTTTGATCCACGTCTGCGGATCGTCGACTGTTGCGGTGTAGTCCATGGTGTTCTCACCCGTGCGCGTGAAGCGCTCGGTGAGACGCAACGCCTGGCTGTGGTAGCCGGGGTCTCCAGGATAGCCGGCGCCGTTCGATCCGATCGCTACCTTGTCGGTGAGGTTCGTCGTCTCGACGACGAGCGTGTCGCCGTCCCAGTGCCCGCGCGAATCGCCCATGTACATCCGGATCGCCGCGCCGGAATGCGGACGGCCATCGAGCGGGATGACGCGGGCCTCGTGAATCATCTCGTTGCGGAAGACCACGTAGCCCGGCGCCTGGACGATCTCGTTGCCGTTGCTGTAGATCACCGGGATGACCGAACCGAGGACGCCCCGAGTGATGCAGCGGTAGTAGATGTTGAGATCCTCGAACGAGTCCGCTTCGCCGCGCCATTCGCCAGTGAAGCCGCGACCGCCTCTCGCGTCCTTGCGGCGGCGCTCGGCCTCGGGTGTGAGGGCCGGTAGCCGGCCGTTCGGCGGATCGATGATGAGCGATGCCTGGCGCGTCGGTCGTCCGCGTTCGACCCAATGAGACGGCCCGCCGATGCCCGTGCCACCGTCGCCAGGTCTCACGAAAAGCTCGTGGTCGGCTTTGGCCTGTGCGGCGGCCTGCGTCTCTCGCCGCGCGAATTCCGTGTCAGAGAGCTGCGTACGATCGCCAAAGTCGACAGGCCGCTGCATCGGCACGCCCATGTTGCCCGGCCAGAGCCCCTGCAGATCGGGATCGCCCCAGGGCGTTCGCGGCGGTGTGTAGTGGCTCTGAGCCAGCGCCGGAATGACGATGGTGAGCGCGATTCCGATTGCGGCCAGTCGACCTCTCATCTGAAGCTCCATGCGCGCGGCGTGGTCGCCACAGCGTAGCTCAGATCTTGAGCTGTTGAGGAAGAACCGGAGGTTGCGGAGGCACGGAATAACAGGAGGCACGGAGCAACGGAGGTCAGACGGAGGCTCCATTCTCGCGATGGACTCTGCCCGCGGGTGGGTCGCATGGGACGAGAGCCGCTCGCGAAAACAAACGCGGTTTCAGATTCTGGCGGCGCTTGTTTTCGTGAGCGGCTCTCGCCCCATGCGCCTGCCTTCGGCAGGCGCCCACACCCGCGCATCGCCTGTAAGTGAGCGGCCATCTCCGTCCGATCTCCGTTTCTCCGTTTCTCCTGTTAATCCGTAACGCGCGAGGCTCAACGCCGCTTCGCCGTGATCGAGAACGTGACGTCGACTTCGTCTTTCACGCGCACGGTGCCACCGCCCGCGGTCACGGGTCGGATACCGAACTGCGATTGCTGAACGGTGGTCTTTCCGGTGGCGCGAAGCCCGTCGGCGTTGAGCTGCATCGTCACCGGCACGTCCAACGGCCGTGTGACGCCGTGAAGTGTCAGATCTCCGGTGATGCGAATGGTCATCTGATCGGCGGACTGCTTCGCGACGGACACCTGGCGTGATTGAAACGTGATCGTCGGATAGCGCTGCACATCCAGCACTCGGTCACTGAGCATCACCCGCTGAACTTCAGGCACATCCTCGGACGGTTCGCCTTTTCCGGTGACTTTCATGGCCGTCGCATCAAACGTCGCCGACACACTCGATCGACTGATTTGCGTGCGGTCCAGCATGATCTGTCCCTGCACCGCCGGCACGACGACCTCGTGATCGTGGCCCGCGAAAGAGAGCACACCAGCGCGGCCCACGTGCAGCGTGATCGTGGTCTGCCCTGGATCGATGACGAGCGCATCAGGCGCTTGTGCCGCCACGATCGCTGTGAGCGTCACGAACGCCACGATACGGATCGCCCTCATGTGTGAAAGTTTACCCCTGAGTGGCTGGGAGGAACGTTCTCAGGAAGAACAACCAGATTGGGACACATCAACTTCAACGCGCCAACGGCTGCAGGTGGAAGTCCAATAATCTTCACATCGCGTCCTGCCCCTAAGACTTCAGTGAGGATTTCCTTCGTAATGGAAACCCATCCGCTCGATGTCTTGTAACTGAGAAGGCACCTGCCCTCACGCCGATCGCTCAGGAGACGAGTCTCGTCATACGGCTCGGCCTTCAGGGCGGCCACCATCTGACTGTCCGACGATCGGATATACGAGACAGAAAGATCCGGAATCAATGACAGCTTCGAATCAGTCTGTCGATCGTCCACGACGAACAGGCGCCCGGTCTGATCGACAGCGTTCGCCTCGTCACCTGACGCGCGTGTGCGCAGCGCGTGCTCGATCCGATTGAAGACGTCTTCGGCAAACTGCTGGGGGTAGTCGAACAGCTTTTCCACGTCCGGTTTGAGGTGCGGTAACTTCCGCCAGCCGCGCACCCACGCAAGCTTGCCGGTGTTGGCATCCTCACCGACGAAGACATCTTCCAGACCAAAGTGTTTCGCGGCATCAGGCTGCGACGCTTTGAGTGTCATGTGTTCGATGAGATCAGTTGAAAACCCATACAGGACCCCATAGGGAGAATACGCGCCGGCCACCGGCCTGAAGTGCGGACAATCGTCATACAACGGCTTCGACATGCGACCGATCCGTGCTTCGTATTCCTGGAGCAGCCGAACGTGTCGCTGCCCTATCGGCGTATACACAGCGTGCCGATCGCGATCGGTCGTGATGAAGAGATGCTCGATCATGCTGTACGCACCCAACAACTCGACGCGATTCAGGAACAACTCTGGATCAGGAGAAACGCCCTGACAGATGGCGTCTGCCAATTCGAACCGCTTCCGGCCATCTTCACTGCGCAAGGCGTGTTCGTACGCCCCGAGCAGCGGCACGAGATCCTGAATCAGCAGGGCGAAATCAAGCGCATTGGTGTTGCGAGTACTCAGAACCAGGCTCTTCTCGTCAAGAGACACGGCCTTCTTCATGGAGTAGTGCCGAATCTGTGAACGCAAGTGGCCTGCCGCCATTCGAGCGCCGGCTTTGTGAATCTCGATCCGGTCTTCTTCCGAAAAGCTCTCGGCGATCTGTTTCGCGATTTCGAAATAGACCCCCAAGTCATCGGTCGCGGGGCTCTGGGCCATCTGGATCAGCCATCGCGCATCGCGCACGAGCACCGGTTGATCAGCCGGTGCGATTGTCCAGAGTTGATCGAGCACACCTTGAATGTGTGAGAGTCGATCTCCGACGCCGCTCGATTCGCCATCCCACAAACGCATGCTCAACAGCGTGAGGCAACGAATCACATACAAGTGGAACAGCGTGTGCGCGTAATGGACGCGGCCATTGCGACCGGGCCAACGCGTCTGCCGCCACATATGAAAGGCGCGAATCATCATCTCCGCGGGATCGATCAGGCCGTTGTGCAGACCTGCAAGTTCACGAGGCTTGAATCCTGCTGCCCAGTGCGTCTCTTCCAACTCACCTCTGAGGCGCGACTGGCTCTGGGTGACGCCGATGAAGAAGCAATCCTCGAAGTGACGAGACAGCAGGGAACCGTCTTGCAAGTACTCGATCGGCTTTCGCTGGGCGTTCAACAGCCCCTGTATTCTCTCGACGATCTCATCGCGACCAGCCAGGAAGAACTGGAGCAGTTCGACGTGTGCCTGGAACGGCACATGACCGGCACGCGGTCCGGCCGGCCGCTCTTCCGGCGCAAGGAACGGATGAAGAGTCACGGATCGAAACAAGTCGAGGCGTGATTGTACCGTCCGCACGGTACGCAGGTCAGGGCAACTGCGAGCGATTCCAGCCTCCGCCGAGCGCGGCGATCAGTTGCACGATCGACGTCATTCGCTCGGTCTGGAGACTCGCGAGCGCCTGCTGGCCCGACAGGAGCGTCGTCTGGGCGGTGAGCACGTTGAGATACGGGTCGATACCGGTCTGGTAGCGATCGTTGGCGAGCCGAAAGAATTCCTGGGCGGAGGTAACGGCCTGCTGCTGTTTGTCGGTCTGCTCGGCGAGGATCCGTTCCGCCGCGAGCGAATCCTCGACCTGCTGGAACGCGGTGAGCACCGTCTGCCGATACGACGCGACGTCTGCATCGTACGCTGCGGTGAATTGCTGCACGGTCGCCCGCCGCAGGCCGCCATCGAAGATCGTCTGCGCCGCTGATGCGCCAAATGCCCACAAACGGCTCGGCCACGAGAGCCACTGCACCACCGACGACGATTCGAAGCCGGCACTCGCTGAGAGCGTGACCGTCGGATAGTACGCCGCGTACGCGAGACCGAGTTGGGCGTTGGCTTCGGCCATCAATCGCTCGGCAGCGGCGATGTCGGGACGCCGCTCGAGCAGTTCCGACGGAACCCCAGGGGGGACCTCGGGCGGAACGGCGTCGAGCGGCCGTTGTGGCAGCGAGAACTCGGCGGGCGGTTTGCCGAGCAGGACGGCGATTGCATGCTCGTCCTGGGCACGGGCGAGTGAGGCGCCGGCGGCCGCCGCTTCAGCGGTCGCCAGAGCGTTTTCCGCCTGAACGAGTGAGAGTCGGGTGCCGATGCCGGTTTCGTACTGCGCGCGAGCGAAGTCGACCGCCTTACTGTCTGCCGAGACGATCTCGTCCAGCACGGTCAGCAGCGCATCCTGCCCGCGCAGCGCGAAGAAGGTCTGGGCCAGCGTCGACTGTTGCAGGAGCCGCACGTTCTCGAGATCGGCGGCGCTGACCTGCGCGGCGTAGCGGTTCTGATTGATCGTGTTCCTGATCCTGCCCCAGAGATCCGGTTCCCACGACGCGGCAACCGGAAGCGCGAACTCGTTCACGGGCCGGCCGGTTCCGATTCCTCCCGATGCAGCCGATGAGGTGCCGAGGCCGAGGGTCGCCGACGAGCGTGAGCGCTGGATCGTCGGGCTCGTCGTGACGGTCGGAACCCGCTGCGCGCGCGCCTGCTCGATGAGCGCGCGTGCCGCCATGTAGTTCTCGTACGCCTGCGCGATGTTCTGATTGCTCCCATTGACCTGTTCTTCGAGGGCGTTGAGCTCGGGGTCGCCGAACATCTCCCACCATGTCCCGCGCCGCATCGCATCCTGCGGGGTGGCCACCTTCCACTCCTGGTTCGATGCGGAATCAGTTGCAGCTTCCTTGTAGGTCGGAGGAACCGGCGCCGAGGGGGTGTGGTACTTCGGACCGACGGCGCACCCGCTCACAGCCACGATGGCGATGATCGCTGCGACATCAGGTCGTGAGATCCGCATGACCTCTCCTCATCGCACGCCGTCTTTCTGGCGGCGTAGAGAAAGCCGCAGCCGATCGAGATAGAGATAGACAACCGGCGTAGTGTACAGCGTCAGCATCTGGCTGACGATCAAGCCGCCAACGATCGTGATGCCGAGCGGGCGCCGGAGCTCCGAGCCGGTGCCGGTGCCGAACGCCAGCGGCAGCGCGCCGACGAGCGCCGCCATCGTCGTCATGAGAATCGGGCGGAATCGAAGCAGGCAGGCCTCGAAGATCGCATCGCGGGTGGTCTTGTGGTGATCGCGTTCGGCGACGAGCGCGAAGTCGATCATCATGATCGCGTTCTTCTTCACGATCCCGATGAGGAGCACGATGCCGATGATCGAGATCACGTTGAGATCCATGCGGAACAGCAGCAGCGCGAGCATCGCGCCGACGCTGGCTGACGGCAGCGTCGAGATGATCGTCAACGGATGGGCGAGGCTCTCGTAGAGCATTCCGAGTACGATGTAGACGGCGAGCAGCGCCATCACGACGAGCCACGGCTCGCTGCGCAGCGACTGCTGGTAGGCCCGCAGCGTGCCCGAAAAGAAGCCGCGAACCGTGGCCGGCACGTTGAGGCGCGTCCGCATCTCCTCGACCAGCGCCGTGGCCTGGCTCAACGACAGGCCCGGGTTCAAGTTGAACGATACCGTCGTCGAAGGAAACAACCCGTCATGGTTGACGGCAAGGGCTGTTGCCCCCGGCCTGTTCGTGGCTACTGTCGACAGTGGGACGGCACCGCCGCTGGCGCCTCTGTTGGCGGCGTGAAAGTAGATGTTGCGCAGCGCCTGCGGATCCTGCGAATAGCGCGGGGCGACTTCGAGCACCACGAAGTATTGGTTGAGCGGCGTGTAGATGACCGAGGCCAGCGACTGGCCGAACGCGGCATAGAGCGTGGAATTGATCGTCTGCGGCGTGAGCCCCAGGCGCGCGGCGGTCGCTCGATCGTAGGTCAGGAACGCCTCGAGCCCGCCATGCAGTTGGTCGGAGTTGATGTCCTGTAAGCCGTGCAGTCTCCGCATCTCCGTCAGCAGCCGCGGACCCCACGTGACGAGATCGTCGACGGTATCGGATCGAATCGTGTACTGGTAGAGCGCGTTGGATGCTCTCCCACCGATGCGCAGATCCTGCGTCGGCTGGAGAAACGCCGACGCGACCGGAAGGGAGTTGAGTGTCGGGCGCAGCCGGGCGATGACCTGCATCGCGCTGATCCGGCGCTCGTCGAGCGGCTTCAGAGCCGCAAAGATGAACCCGCCGTTGCTGGCGCCCTGGCCACCAGTAAACCCGACGACATTCTGGATCGCGGGATCCGCTTTGATGGCCGTCACGATCTTCTGCACTGAATCCTGCATGACCGCGAAGGACGCATCCTGCGGTCCCTGCAGCCCGCCGGCGATGACGCCGGTGTCCTGCAGGGGGAAGAAGCCTTTGGGCATTTCGATGATCAAGGCGATGTTCACTGCAATCGTGGCCAGCAATGCGGCGAGCACCGGCCCTGGATGCGCGAGCACCCACGTCAACGACCGCTCATAGAACTCGACGGCCTTCTGAAAGACCTGCTCGGCCGCGTTGGAGATTCGGCTGCGACGATGCCCATCGTCGTGTCGTAGAAGATAGGCGCACATCATGGGCGTGGTGGTCAATGACACGACCATCGAGATCACGATGGCGGTCGACAACGTGACCGCGAACTCGCGAAACAGTCGGCCGACGATGCCGCCCATCAGCAGGATCGGGATGAAGACGGCAATCAGCGAAATGCTGATTGAGAGCACGGTGAAGCCGATCTCTCTGGCGCCCTGAAGGGCAGCGGCGAGCGGCGCCATCCCGGCCTCCAGATGGCGGGTGATGTTCTCCATGACCACGATCGCGTCGTCGACCACGAAACCAGTCGAGATCGTCAGCGCCATCAGCGACAGGTTGTCGAGGCTGTAGCCGAAGAGATGCATGGCGGCGAACGTGCCGATGAGTGACACCGGCACCGCGATGCCCGGAATCAGAGTGGCGCGTGCCCTTCGCAGAAACACGAACACCACCACGATGACCAGGACCACCGAGAAGGAAAGTGAGCGCTCGACTTCCCTCACCGAGGCCCGGATGGTCGTGGTGCGATCGAGCACGATGGTCGAATTGATGCCGCGGGGAATGGTGGCGGCGATGTACGGCAGCGTCGTACGGATGCGATCGACGGTCTCGATGATGTTCGCGCCGGGTTGGCGGAAGATGATGAGCAGCACCGCTCGCTGCCCGTTGAGATAACCGGCGGCGCGAATGTTCTCGACATCGTCGGTCACCTCGGCGACGTCGTCGAGCCGCACTGCTGCTCCGGCGTGGTAGCCGATGATGAGCGGTTTGTACTCCTCGGCGCGCGAGATCTGCCCGTTGGCGAGGATGTCAGCGGCAACAGTGTCGTTGGCGAGCTGGCCGCGAGGACGGTCGGAGTTCTGAGCCCCCAGGGCGGTCCGGATGTCGCCCAGCGTCAGCCCGAAGCTATTGAGCTGTGTCGGATTGACGTTGACGCGCACCGATGGCAGGGCGCCGCCGCCGACGTTCACCTGTCCGACGCCCCGAATCTGCGACAGCCTCTGCTGAATGACCGTAGACGCAAGGTCGTAGAGCGTCCGCGGACCGTACTGATCCGACGTGAGGCCGATGATCATGATCGGCGCGTCGGCGGGATTGACCTTGCGGTACGTCGGCTTGGTGGGCAGGTTGGCTGGAAGATATGTGCGCGCGGCATTGATTGCCGCTTCGACGTCACGCGCCGCTCCCTCGATGTCCCGACTGAGATCGAATTGCAGGGTGATCGTCGTCGCGCCGACGGCGCTCGCCGACGTCATCTCCGAGACGCCGGCAATGCGGCTGAACTGACGCTCGAGCGGCGTGGCGATCGACGACGCCACGATCTCCGGCGTCGCGCCGGGCAGGCTGGCATTGACCGAGATGGTCGGGAAGTCCACCTGCGGAAGCGGCGATACCGGCAGGCCGGTATACGCCACCGCACCCGCCAGTGCGATGGCGATGGTGAGCAATGTCGTCGCGACCGGGCGATGGATGAAGATGGACGAGGGATTCATGTCACAGGACGAGGGCCGACGCGGCGGCCGAGCCGATCGAAGAACACGTAGATGACCGGCGTGGTGTACAGCGTGAGCACCTGACTCACGAGCAGTCCGCCGACGATCGCGATGCCGAGCGGACGGCGCAGCTCGGAACCGAATCCGGAGCCGAGCGCGAGCGGAAGACCGCCCAGCAGCGCCGCCATCGTCGTCATCATGATGGGGCGGAAGCGGAGCAGACTCGCCTCGTAGATCGCCTCACGCGGGCTCATGCCGCGGCGGCGCTCCGCCTCGAGCGCGAAATCGACCATCATGATCCCGTTCTTCTTCACGATGCCGATGAGCAGAATGATGCCGATGATGGCGACCACGTTCAGGTCCTCACCAAAGAGCATCAGCGCGAGCAGCGCTCCGACCCCGGCCGACGGCAGCGTGGAGAGGATCGTGATCGGGTGGATGAAGCTTTCGTAGAGGACGCCCAGCACGATGTACACGGTGACCAGCGCGGCCAGGATCAAGAACACTTCGTTGGTGAGCGAGTTCTTGAATGCCGCGGCGGTGCCCTGAAAATCACTCTGCATGGTCGGCGGCAAGTGGAGCTCGCCGACCGCACGCTCGATTTGCGTGATGGCGTCGCCAAGTGCGGTTGACGGGGCGAGATTGAACGAGACCGTGACGGCGGGGAACTGGCCCTGCCGGGTGATCGAGAGCGGCGCCGTCGTGCGCTCGATGTGTGTGAAGGTGCTCAGCGGGACGGCGTTGCCGCTCGCCGAACTCGGCGCCGAGGTCAACGGCGACGTCGGCGCTGTGCCTGACGAAGGACGAAGGGTGCTCGCTTGTGCGGCGAGCACGTTGGCAGACGGCGCGTAGAGCGTCGACGCGGTCGATGCACCCGAGCCGGCTGACGCCGATCCCGTCGCGGCAGGCGCGGCCGGCGTCCCCGCCGTGTTGGTCGACGCGTTGGCCTGAATGTAGATATTGGAGAGGCTCGAGGGATCGGTCCGGAACTGGTCCTGCGCCTCCAGCACCACGTGGTACTGGTTCAGCTGCGTGTACATCGTGTTGATCTGGCGCTGGCCGAACGCGTCGTACAACGTGTCGTCGATCGTGGCGGGGGCGATGCCGAGACGCGACGCGGTGACGCGATCGATCGTGAGCGAGACCGCACGGCCGCCAGTCTGTTGGTCGGTGGCGACGTCTTCGAGTCCCGGCAGCTGCTTCAGTGAGTCGACGACCCTTCGTGCCCAGACCGTCAGTTCTCCCGCGTCCGGATCCTCGAGTGTGTACTGGTATTGCGTCCGGCTGACGCGATCGTCGACCGTGATGTTCTGCACGGGCTGCATGTAGAGCCTGATGCCCGGCACGTCGGCCAGCTTCGATTGCAGCCGGCGAATCACGTCGGGCGCCCTGAGGTCGCGCTCGGACAGGTCTTTCAGGTTGATCGACATGCGGCCGCTGTTCAGCGTCGTGTTGACACCGTCGGCGCCAATGAAGGTGGAAAGGCTCTCGACGGCCGGATCCTGGAGGATCACCTTCGCCAGTTCCTGCTGCTTCTCGACCATCGCGTCGAAGGAGATCGGTTCGGGGGCCTGAGAGATCCCTTGAATGACGCCGGTGTCCTGCACGGGAAAGAATCCCTTGGGGATCCAGATATAGATGGCAATCGTCGCAGCGAGCGTCGCGACCGCGACGATCAGCGTCAGCGTCTGGTGATCGAGGACGGTCTTCAACGTTCTGCCGTAGAACGCAATCGTCCGGTCGAAGACGCGTTCGGACGCACGGAACAGTCGTCCCTGCTGGTGCTCGGGGCGCGTGCGGAGAATGCGCGAGCACATCATCGGCGTAAGCGTCAGCGACACGACGGCCGAGATGACGATCGTGACGGCGAGCGTCACGGCGAACTCGCGGAACAGCCGGCCGACCACGTCGCCCATGAAGAGCAGTGGGATGAGGACGGCGACGAGCGACACCGTCAGCGAGAGAATCGTGAAGCCGATCTGCTGCGCGCCCTCGAGCGCGGCTTGCATCGGCCTCGCCCCTTGCTCCAGAAATCGCGAGATGTTCTCGATCATCACGATCGCATCGTCGACCACGAAGCCGGTCGAGATCGTCAAGGCCATCAGCGAGAGGTTGTCGAGGCTGTAGCCGAGCAGATACATCGCGCCGAAGGTGCCGACGAGCGACAGCGGCACGGCGACGCTCGGGATCACCGTGGCCGAGACACTCCGTAGAAACAGGAAGATGACCATCACGACGAGGGCGATGGTCAGCATCAGCTCGAACTCGACGTCGCGCACGGATGCCCCGATGTTGGTCGTGAGATCCGTCAGCGTGGTGACGTGAACCGACGCGGGAAGAGTGGTCTCGAGCTGTGGCAGCAGCCGCTTGATGCTGTCGACCACGCTGATGGTGTTCGCGCCGGGCTGCCGCTGGATGTTGACGATGATCGCGGGAACGTCATTCATCCACGCGGCCTGTCGCGTGTTCTCCACACCGTCGACGACGGTGGCGACATCCTTCAGGAGGACCGGTGAGCCGTTGCGGTAGGCGACGACGACGGTGCGGTATTCATCGCTCGTGGAGAGCTGATCGTTCGCGTTGATTTGGTACGTCTGACGCGGGCCATCGAGCGTCCCTTTCGCGCCGTTGACACTGGTCTGCGTGAGCGCGGAGCGAAGGGCTTCGAGCGTGATCCCGTACGACGACAACGCAACCGGGTTGACTTGAATCCGCACAGCGGGCTTCTGACCCCCGCTGATGCTGACCAGCCCGACACCGCTCAACTGCGACAGCTTCGGCGCCAGACGCGTATCGACGAGATCCTGGACCTGCGAGAGCGGCAGTGAGGGAGAGGTAATCGCGAACGTCAGAATCGGGGCATCGGCGGGGTTCGTCTTGCTGTAGACCGGCGGAGTCGGCAGGTCGGACGGCAGAAGATTCTGAGCCGCGTTGATCGCCTCCTGGACCTCCTGTTCCGCGACGTCGAGATTCAGACTGAGTGCGAACTGGAGCACGATCACGGACGTGCCGCCGGCGCTCGTCGACGTCATCTGGTTCAGTCCCGGCATCTGGCCGAACTGACGTTCGAGCGGCGCGGTGACGGTGGTGGCCATGACGTCCGGACTTGCGCCCGGATAGAACGTGAGCACCTGTATCGTCGGATAGTCGACCTGGGGCAACGCCGACACCGGCAACTGCGTGAACGCGACGGCACCGGTGAGCATCACCGCTGCCATCAGCAACGATGTCGCGACGGGGCGCTCGATGAAGACCCGTGAGGGGCTCACCGCGTGACCTCGACCTGTGCGCGATCCTTGAGCCGTTCGAAGCTGCTGTTGGCCACCACGACGCCAGGCTCGAGACCCTCGACAGCCGTCACGCCGCCTTCCGTGACGCCGGGCGCGACGGTCCGCATGTGCGCGGTATCACCGGCGATGACGTACACGAACGACATCGTGCCGTTGTGTTGAATGGCGGAGGTGGGAATCAACACCGCGTCGTGCACGGTCCGCACGAGCAGGCGCGCGTTGACGAACTGATTGGGGAAGAGGTCGTTGTGCGTGTTGTCGAACTGTGCCCGAAGCCGTACCGTGCCGGTGGTCGTGTCGATCTGGTTATCGATGGCGATGAGCATTCCGGTTGCGATCGTGTTCGATTGTGCGCGATCGAGCGCCTCGACCCGGAGCGGACCGCGGTCCTGTGCGGTATGAATCTCTCCGAGGTGTTCCTCCGACACCGTGAAGATCACCGTAATCGGCTGCATCTGTGTCAACACGACGAGCGGCGTCGCGCTGCCCGCCTGAACGACGTTGCCGGGATCGACCAGGCGCAGCCCGACGCGGCCGTCGAAGGGTGCCGTGATGTAGCAGTACGCGAGCTGTGTGGTGTTGAAGTCGACCGTGCCCTGATCGTTTCTGACAGTCCCTTCGTTCTGCAGGACCAGCTTTTCCTGATCGTCGAGCTGCTGTCTCGCAATCGCATCGCGAGCCCAGGCGTCTCGATAGCGCTCGAGGTTCATCCGGGATTGTTCGAGGATGTGGGTGTCGCGCTCGAGTAGGCCCTTTGCCTGCTCGAGTTGTGCCTGATACGGCCGGGGATCGATATCGACCAGCGGGTCGCCTTTGCGCACGTACTGGGATTCGCGATAGTGGACGGCGGTGATCATCCCCGTGACCTGACTCGTGATGGTGCTCGTGTAGACGGGAGTGACGGTGCCGATGGCGTCCACGTAGACGCCGATATCTCCGGTGCGGGCGGTTGCGGTCATGAGACTGACCGCCCCCTGTGTCCGCGGCACGGTGGTGGCCGCGTCGAGTTCATCGCGGTGCTGACGGATCACGATGCTCGCAATGATCACAATCAGGGCGCTCGCGATCGTGACCGCTGTCATCCACCTGCGTCGTGCGATCGCGCCCCCGCTGTGACGACGCAAATCCTGGCCACGCAACTCGTCCTCTTCCATGATTCACGATCTTCCGGACGTCGCTCCCAGCCTACTGCGATCGGTGACAGACGAACCTCGACACCGTTGCAGCGGGAGTGATGTGCTGCTGTCGTCAATCCGGAAGAGTCACCGGACTGAGCAACGCCGCCAGCAGTCCAGTCAGATAGTGCTGATCGGTGGAGCGCAGTCTGTCGTCCGACGCCTCTCTCGTAGAGCGCGGGCTTGAGCTCGCGCGTCACGTCATCAGAACTCCGCCGCGAACATCTGGCGGGTCTAGTGAGAGCAGGCGACGTGCCAGACCTTGGTGTGCGTGGTAGTGCGAGTGTTGGCGTGATTTCGGCGGGCCAGCCGTGTCGTCACGGGCCGGCGCGTCACATCACTGAGGCAACCTTGTCATGAGGGCGCATCCCTGCCTCGCTCCCACCTCACATCGCTATGAAATGTGGCAGTTGTCACAGACTGCGCGCGGGCTCCGCTTGGTCAGGACACCTTGATCTTGTCGAGCGCCATCAGTTCCCGCATGACCAGGTTCTGCGGCAGCGGCGCATAGCCGAGATCGGTCGCGTACTTCTGACCTTCGGTGAGCGCCCACTTCATGAACTCGTTCATCGCCTTTGCCTGCGTCTTGTCTGCCGGTTCCTGGTACAGCAGGATCCATGTGAACGACGAGAGCGGATAGGCGCCGGCGCCGGGAGCATTCGTAATCGAGACGCGGAAATCGTCCGGCACCATCGCGCCTTCGGCTGCCTTGGTTACTGACGCCGGGGATCCTTTGACGAACTCGCCAGCAGCGTTCTGCACGGCGCCGAAACTGATCCTGTTCTGCAGCGCGTAGATCAACTCCACGTAGCCGATCGAGCCGGGTGTCTGAGTGACGAGACCCGAGACGCCTTCGTTGCCCTTGCCGCCAATCCCGACGGGCCAATTGACCGCGGAATTCACGCCGACCGTCTTCTGAAACTCCGGCAGGACTTTCGCGAGATAGTCGACGAAGATGAACGTTGTTCCTGAGGATTCAGAGCGATGCACCACCGTGATGTCGGTCGCCGGCAGCTTCACGCCGGGATTCAGCTTCGCGATCGCAGAGTCGTTCCACTTCTTGATCTTCCCGAGATAGATGTTCGCGAGCACTTGTCCCGTGAACTTCAGGTCGGGCGACCCTTCGAGGTTGTAGACAGGAACCACCGCGCCGAGCACGGTCGGAAAATGCAGGATCGCACCGGGGGCGGCTTTCAGCTGCTCGTCGGTCATCGGCATATCGGACGCACCGAAGAATACGGTGCGGCTCGTCAGCTGTCGGATTCCGCCGCCGGATCCGATCGGCTGATAGTTGATGCGGACACCGGGATGGAGCACGGCGTACTCGGAGAACCACTTCGAGTAGATCGGATTGGGAAAGGTCGCACCGGCGCCGTTGATGAGCGTGGCGCTTGACCCAGCGGGTGCCTCAGCCTGCTGGCCGCTTTGTGGCTGCGGGCTGCCGCACGCGGCGACGAAGAGAGCCGTCACCACGAGAGCCGGGCAGAGCATTCGCGACATCGTGCCCTCCAGAACTGAAAGAGTAGCGCCGATGGTGCGGGCCGCGAAAGTCACGGGTCAAGTAACGTTTGCGTGTCGTTGGATGGTAGCGACGTCGCGTGGCAAGAAGCGTGGCATGTTGTGCGGTTGAGCCTTGGTTGACGTTTATGAGAGACAGCGGGCGATTTCCTTCCCAGACGTATCGCGGGATGGAGCGTTGCGCTTGAACCGCCGATACTACAACGCGTCAAGGGGATAAGACGGAGCACACATCCTCAGTGAGGTGAGGATACCGATTCCGGAATGAAGAGTGGGACGCCGGCGCGCTGCAACGACCCGACGCCCCTGATCGCAACCCGCAAGTGAGTGCGGGCTGGACTTCATCCAGTAGAGGAGAGGCCGGCCTTGCGTACAGGAGGTCGGCCATGTGGAGTGCCGAAGCGGTGCTCGTGTGCGCGCTCGAGTTGCTTGGACGCAAGCCCGACGAGTTTCCACCTGTGACGTTCGTCAGCTCGCGGCCCGCCGACGTATCGCCCCACGCCGAAGCGTTCGTGCGCACCCCTGCCCCGCAGATTTACGTGCTCACGACGACCCTGACGTTTCAGCGACTGCAGCGCGCACCGGATCGCTGCGGCGACTTCGAGGCGTTGCGCAAGCTGGCGAGCGTATTGGTCCACGAAGAGGTGCA
Source organism: Vicinamibacterales bacterium (assembly GCA_035263125.1). Taxonomy (GTDB): domain Bacteria; phylum Acidobacteriota; class Vicinamibacteria; order Vicinamibacterales; family UBA2999; genus Gp6-AA40. The sequence goes on along the minus strand of DATFRP010000197.1, from coordinate 73,088 downwards.
CGCGACGAATCGCGGCGACGAAGCGCAAGCCTACGCAGCGCAGCTCACCACACTCAACTGGCTCGGTTCGGGCGTGGGGACGCCGTTGTACAACGAAGTGATGCGATCGATGCGGAGCGCGCTGGCACGCGAACGACGTCCACCGCCGGGCGGCTTGCTGGTCGCGAAATAGTGACTGTGAACCAGGACGCGCTGATTAATGGCGGATCTGCGAGCTGATGTCCTTCAGCTCGTACACTTCGCAGTTGCCGCGCTCAGGCAGAAGTCCCGCCGCGGGATTCGGGTTGAGCCGCATCACGCGCGGTGTCATCACCCACGGCTCCACGAGGACTTGCGGATCCTCGACGGTGACTTCGTATTTGATCTGATTCGCCTGACGCGTGAACTTCTCGATCACGTGCATGTCGGCGGAGTGGAAGAACCCGCCGCGCGCAAGCCACGTTGAATCGACGAAGGAGATCGAGTCGAGCACCAGCGTGTCGCCCTCCCAGCGACCGACTGTGTAGCCGAAGTACCGGGCCTCGACGGCTTGCCGCGGATCGTGCTTGCGGTTGTCAGTCGGGACGATACGGTATTCACCCGCTCCGCCGCCGCCATCGGCATACTGGCCGTAGAACATGACGACGTCGGTCGCTGTCTGGATGATGCGCCGCGGCGCGCCGTGACGCGGAATCCCCAGCGGCTGACACGTCATGACCGGATCTTCCTTGTTGGTCCACATGTCGAGCTGCTGCACCTTGTCCCAGTGCTCGGGCTTGTAGAGCGGCCGATTGGGCCCGAATCGCGACGGCGCTTCGAACTCGAAGTCCATCGTCTGATTGATCGCGCGGGTGCATTCGACCTGCGTCGGACCGCAGCGGCGATTGCCGTAGCGCCAGTTCATACCGGCGGCATTCCAGTTGCCCGTCAAGTCAGGCTTCCCGTCCGCCGTTCGTGGTGTTGGTTCCGTACCCGCGGCAGGAAATGGCAGCTCCTTGATGGCTGGCTGCGTCGTCGGCATCATCGCCTTCTTCACGCTGGCCGGCACAGGCATCACCACATACACGCTGCCGGTTTCCGTCTCGGTCGTTGTCAGGTCGCGGGTGACGACGCCGTTCTTCTTCTCGACCATCTTGCCGGCGTACCAGGCCTCGACTTTGTTCAGCGGGTTGTTCCAGTCGGCGTAGTTACTGTAGGTGAACTCGGTGGTCGTCGTTCCCTGCTTGACCACGACGCGTTCTGCCATCCACTTCGCATCGAGCGTTGCCGTGGCCGTCGCATCAGCAAGACCGGGAATCGGGAACGTCACAACCGGCTTGCTGCCTTCCCACGTGAGCGACGTCTTGCCGACGGTCGTCTCACCGTCCTTGAGCAGCGTGCCTGGATTCGGACCCATCTCCTTGTTGACGTCCGCGGCCGCCATGATCGCGGCCTTTGGCGCGCCCTGCGGGCTGGCCCAGAAGCGGATGATCCGCTCCTGCACCGCGGTTGGCATCGGCGTGGCCTTCCCCTTGCCGGAGATGATCTCCGCGCCGGGAATATCCTCGTTCCACGCGTACCCTTCGCTGAGTACCTCGATGGCCGAGTACGGTTGTCCGTTGCCTCTCGTGCAGGTGTACTGAATGCGCTGGCCTGGCAGCTGGTAGTTGGTGCTGACGCGATACTTGGTCAGCGTGCACGGCTGGCCGTTCACCTGGATGGTGCCTTTGCCCTGATACTCGAGCGAGACGATCAGCTCGTGCTCGTCGACGCCCCGGAGCATGCCCAGATACCACGTCCAGTTGAAGAGTACGGAGCGCAGGTCCTTGGCGTCCTTCGCGGGTCTGTATGGTGCAGGCGGCTCGCGGAACTGACCGCCCTGCCCACCGCCGGGCGCCTGCGCACCAGCCGGCGCTGGAGCGCCAGCCGGTGCCTGTGCACTGGCGGCCGCCATGGCACCCACCGCGAGCGCGAGGCCGATCGCAACGTGCGTCACGATCGTGCTTCGTCGCATGCCTCGCGAAAGGGCCGTCACAGTGCTCTGCTGCCTAGTCGTTGGCGTTGCCGGCCGAGATCTGGATCGTATGTCCGTCCGGATATGTCACCGACTTGAGAAAGCCCAGCGGACTGCCGTTCCTCGCGGGGATGAACTTCACGCTGATTTCGTCTCCGGCACGGAGCGCATTCGGTCCGGTCGGGCCGACGCCGCGCTGAGCGAGACCGGTTGCGGAGCCGAGCGTGAAGACCCACGAGGTGTCCGAGCCATCAGCGCCCTTGACCTTGATCGTCAACGACCCGTGCGGATTGGAGAATTTGATGCTTTCGACGGCGCCCTTCAGCTCCTTTTCCGCCTTCATGTCGTAGACGCCTGCGAGGGAATGATGAGCCTGCAACGAGGCACCTGCCACCAGCCACGCGCCTACGACGACACATCCCAGAATTCGCCGAATCATTGCCTCGCCTCCGTGAAAGGGGTGCCGGCACGAGGTGCCGTCACGAAACGACTCAGAAAAAAGGAATTTACTGCTGACAGAGGGTAACACCGCAGGCCCCCCGGCTCAAATTATTGCCTTCTCTCACTTACTGCCCATGGCCCGATCTCGCTTACTGCGTCTTCCGGCCTCGTCCCTGGGGCACGATCCCGAAACGCTGATCGTTCCGGGCGATGCATTTCGCGACCGACTCCATGGTGGACTCGAAGTCGTCGTGCGACGAGTCGATGTAGAGCCACTTCCGCAGGACGCGATGCGGCATCAGGGCGGGGAAGTCGGCGCGAATCGAGGCGTGATGCTCATGGCCGGTGCAGACCAGCACGCCGTGCCACTTCCACCGGCCGGTCTTCGACGGCTCCGCGAGCACCAGCATCTGACGCTCGTGCAGATACGCGGCCAGCCCTCCAAACATCCTCTTCGTGAAGAAGGTTGGCCGCCCGGCGAACGCCTCGAGAATCCACTCGTTGTCGAATGCCTTCATCTCTGTTTCTTCAACACGTCAAACCGCGGCAGCGGCGTCTCCGCGAGCACGTCGCTCCAGTGGTCGTACACTTCGGAGGAATTGCGGTAGCCGCCGTGCGATGCGACGACCGCCGAGCAGTCGACGACGAACACGTCCGGGCACCGTGCCGCGATGATCTTGGGATCCTGAGGCCCCTTGTATCCGAGGGCCTTGTCGAGCGTGCCGATTCGGTATGCAACCTTCAGCACCGGATCCCTCGACGAATGGTAGACGAAGCATCGTCGGCACGAGGCGAGCGACGCGTTGAATTCCTTCTTGGGCTCGAGTTTCTTGTACGCGGCCGCGACGTGTTTGAGCGGATTGCGGTAGCCGTGCACGAGCACGACGACATGCGTTCCTTGACTGCGTCTGCGACCTCACCCTCCGACATGTCCGTGAACGAGCTCACGTCCGAGAGATTGGGATAGTTCCGGTACTGGAGATCGTCGAACAGCTGGTTGCTGTCAAAGTGCCGGCGACAACTGGCTAGGATCACGATCGACTTGCCTGGAGCGGACGATTCTCTAACCGAATGGCGGACAGCGTCCAGTCAACAGCCCTTCGCGTTTGTCCACCCACGACATGTCGTGACCGAGTTACACGCTTTACGACCGTCACCTGATCTGAGATCATTTCGCCCCCGACATCGAGGATCGCGGTCCGGCGACGCGTCGTACGATGCTCGGCTCCATCGACGACGATGAAGACGCTCTTGATGCTGGCCTGCCTCGTAGGCGTTCCCACGAGTGCTTTCGCTCAAGCAGCCCTGTCCGGCACGGTGAAGGATCCTTCAGGCGCGCCGATCTCCGGCGTCGTTGTTGAAGCCAGCAGCGACGCACTCATCGAAAAAGTCCGTACGACCCTGACTGATGATGCCGGACGGTACCGTATCGAAGGGTTGCGTCCAGGTACATATCAGGTGAAGTTCACGCGCGAAGGGTGGACGCCACACCAACAAGACAGCGTTGAACTCACCGGGGCGCTTACCGCAACCGTCGATGCGGAACTGAGCGTCGGCGGGCTCACTGAGACGATTATCGTCACCCGCGATTTCCCAATTCTCGACGTCAACGGCACGCAACGCGAGGTCACGCTGAGCGGAGCCCTCGTGAGGTCGATTCCGACGGTTCGCAGCTACAACGCGTTGCTCCCGCTCATCCCCGGCGTGGTCACGACCGTCAACGACACCGTCACGAGTACGGCGACGACTTCCTTCCCGATCCACGGAGGGCGCTCGAATGAAGGACGGCTGTCGCTCGATGGCTTGACGATCGGCAGTCCGCCTGCGGGCAATTCTGCGGCCAGCTACGTCGTCGATGTCGGCACTGCCCAGGAGGTCACGTTCACCACACCAGGTGCGCTTGGCGAGATCGAAACCGGCGGGCTGGTCATGAATATCGTACCGAAGAGCGGCGGCAACACGCTCAACGGATCGGTGTTCGTCGGCGGCACGAGTACGAAGCTGCAGGGCGACAACCTGACACCGTCTTTGATGAGACAGGGGGTCAGCGCCGCGACCCCACTCACGAAGGTCTACGATTTGTCAGGCACAATCGGCGGTCCGATCAAAAAGGATCGTGCGTGGTACTTCGTCAACGGACATGTCAGCGGTAGCACCAAAGAGAGCGCGAACGTTTACTACAACCTGAACGCCGGCGATCCGTCGACGTGGCTGTATGCGCCGGATCCCAGTCGCCGCGAATACTCCGATCGCACGTTCGAAAACGCCAGTGGACGCGTGACCTGGCAGACCACCGCTCGCAATAAAGTCACCGGCTTCTGGGACGCGCAGGCGTTATGCCGGACGTGCACGGGGGCGACTCCAGGCCTGTCTGAACCTCCACGCGTGTCCCCTGAGGCGGTTGGCGTCCTCGGACGGCCGCTCCATGTGACGCAGGCGACGTGGTCGTCGCCGCTCACGGATCGGTGGCTTCTCGAAGCGGGATACGGCGGTACCTTCTTTGGCGTCGGCAACTTCGAACGCACGCCGAACCCCACCCGCGAGCTGATTCGCGTTGTCGAACAATGTGCGAGTGGCTGCGCCGCGAACGGCAACATTCCTGGATTGGCGTATCGATCGCAGGACTTCAGCATTGCCGACACCGGCTCGTATCTCTGGAAGGGGTCGGTCTCACACGTTGCCGGCGCGCACAGTCTGAAATTCGGGTATCAGCACACGCTGATGACCGACGATCGGACATGGTTCACCAACGATCAGAACTTGACCTACCGCGTCGACAATGGCGTGCCGAATCAGTTGACCCAGTCGATCTCGCCGTGGGTGAACGACGCACGTGCAGGCTGGGACGGTCTGTTCCTCCAGGAGCGGTGGACGCACGATCGCGTCACGCTGCACGGCGCGCTGCGGTTCGACCGCGCGGTGAGCTGGTTCCCCGAACAGCAGGAAGGACCGTCGAGATTCCTGACGACGCCGATCGTCATCCCGGAGACCCGTGGCGTCGACAGCTACAAGGATCTGACGCTCCGAGCGGGCCTCGCCTACAACGTCTTCGGAACCGGAAAGACGGCGATCAAGATGAGCGTCGGGAAGTACCTGGAAGGCGCGGGAACGATGAGTACCTACGCCAACAGTAATCCGACGCTGCGTCTGCCACAGACGACCATGGTGTTCGGTACCGCCGGCGTGACGCGGTCGTGGACCGACGCCAATCAGAATTTCATCGCGGATTGCGATCTGCTCAATCCCGCGGCTCAGGATCTCCGGGCCAGCGGTGGTGATGCGTGCGGCGTGCAGTCGAACACGAGCTTCGGCCGTAATGTCCTGACCAACAACTTCGCTCCCGATGTGCTCTCAGGGTGGGGCGTCCGTCCGTCTGATTGGACGCTTACCGTTTCACTTCAACATCAGGTCGGAGCCCGATCGTCGGTGGACGTGACCTACACGCGCCGCTGGTATCGCGGATTCTTCGTGGCCGACAATCTGTCGCTCCAGCCGTCCGACTTCAACGCGTTCAGCGTCACCGCTCCCTCGGACCCGCGATTACCAGGTGGAGGCGGCTACGTCGTCTCGGGCCTCTATGACGTCGTTCCGGACAAGTCCGGACAGGTCAACAATCTCATTGCCGACTCCGGCAACTACGGGTCGTGGTCGCAGTACTTCAACGGCCTGGACGTCACGGCGAACCTTCGAATCGGCCGCGATTTCGCCCTCGTCGGTGGCACGAGCACCGGTCAGACCATTGCCGACAGCTGCGACGTGCGCGCACATCTGCCGGAGCTGGCCACCACCATCACGGGAACGAGCGCGTTCGGTCCGGGCCTGGCCGGGTCGGCGGTGACCCCCTCGAGTCCGTACTGCCACGTCGGCTTCGGGCTTCTCACGCAGCTCAGAGGGTTATCGTCGTACGTGGTGCCGGCACTGAACATCCAGCTGTCGGCGACATTTCAAAACAAGCCCGGTCCGATGCTGGCCGCGAACTATGCGGCGCCGAACTCGATCGTGGCGGCATCGCTGGGAAGAAATCTGTCTGGCAACGCCCCCAACGTGACGATTAATCTTGTGCGACCGGGGACGCTGTACGGCGACCGCATCAATCAACTCGACTTTCGAATCGCAAAGACACTGCGCTATCGCCGCTCGCGCACGCTGGTCTCACTGGACATGTATAACGCACTGAACTCGAGTGCGGTGTTGACGTACGACAACACCTTCGTTCCGGGAGGGCCCTGGCTGCAGCCACAGACGATCCTGACTCCACGGTTTCTCAAAATCGCCGCGGAACTCGAATTCTGATCCATGCGAGTTCTGAAGACGCGGCCGCGTCACGCACGATGTCTGTTGACGATGGTCGCTCTTCTGGAACTCTGCGTGGCGACTTCCGCGTGGGCACAACGACAGAAGCAGGTACTCGTCCTGTACTCCACGAGGCGAGATGCGCAGATCGTGATTGTCGGTGACCGCGAGATACCGAAGGTGATCGAAAACGGCGTCCCGGAGGGAGTGGACTACTATTCGGAATTCATCGATCAGGGGCGGTTTTCGAACCCTGAGTATCAGACTGGCTTCCGCGACTTTCTCCGCTTGAAGTATCAGGAAAAATCGTTCGATCTCATCATCGCAATCGGAGACATTCCACTCGAGTTCATCGACAACAATCGGGGCATATTGTTCCCGGATGTCCCTGTCGTCTTTTTCTCGAGCCGGCGTTCGCCTCATCGGCCCCTCAACTCGACGGGCATTGTCGCCGAATTGAATCTCAAGGGCACGCTTGCCTTCGTCAGCGATCTGCAGCCCGATGTCCGAAAGGTGTTCGTCGTCACGGGAGCGGACGAGACCGACAAGTGGTACGAACGGGCCGCTCGGGAACAACTCCGGTCATTCGAGCCTCGGTTCGCGATCACTTATTTGTCAGGTCTCACGACGGCCGAACTCGAAGGGCGTCTCGGATCCTTGCCGAAGCATTCCATCGTTTACTTTCTGATCGTCAGTCGTGATGGCGCGAACGAAACGTTCCATCCCTTGGAGTACTTGGAGAAAGTTGCGGCGATGGCGCAGGCACCTGTCTATAGCTGGCTGGATTCAGCCATGGATCACGGCATTGTCGGCGGCAGCCTGAAGGATCAGATGGCAGAGATGCGCGCAGTTGCGGCGTCAGCGCTGAGGGTACTTCGTGGTGAGCGAGCCGACAGCATTCCGATCCAGACGACCGATTTGAACGTCAGGCAAGTCGACTGGCGGGCGCTTCAAAGATGGGGTATGTCCGAGGCGTACATTCCGGCGGGAACGCTCGTCAGGTTCAAGGAGCCGTCAATCTGGCAGCGGTATCGAGCCTATATTGTCGGTGCGGTTGCCATCCTGTTCGCGCAGACGGCGCTGATCGCGGCGCTTCTGGTCCAACGCAGGCGGCGACATCAGGCCGAAGCGCAACTTCGCGGGAAGCAGTCGGAGTTGCTCCACAGCTATGAGCAGATCCGCGACCTGGGATCGCGGCTGTTGCATGCGCAAGAAGGCGAACGGTCCCGCATCGCCCTTGAATTGCACGACGACATCAGTCAGCAGATTGCGGTGCTGACGATGGACCTGGCGATGCTGAGCCGGTCCGATGCCCTCGAGGCAAAGAAGATCGCCAATGAAGCGCTCAAACGCGCCGGACAGATCGCCATGAGCCTCCATGAGTTGTCTCATCGTCTGCATCCGGCCAACCTGCGGGTTCTACGCCTGGTCGACGCCCTGGATGCCCTGCGGCGCGAGATGTCACGACAGGGGGTAGAGATCTCCTTTACGCACGACAAGGTGCCGGCGACGCTTACTGCCGATCTGAAGTTGTGTCTCTTCCGACTCGTTCAGGAAGGGTTGCAGAACGCTCTCAAGCACAGTGGCGCGCGCTTTGTGTCGGTCCATTTGAACGGTGGCCCGGGTGCGCTCACGCTCAGCATCGTCGACAACGGCGTCGGATTCGATGTCGATGCCGCGGTGGGCAAAGGACTCGGCCTCATGAGCATGAGAGAACGGCTCGACTCGATCGGCGCGTCGTTCGAAATCCATTCTGCGCGTGGCGCCGGCACGACGTTGACGGCCATCGTTCCATTGGAGGTTGTAACCGGGATCGCGTCGGGCGCTGCGGTCTGAGGTGTCGTGGATGCCCGGTTCTGCTGTCAGGGCACTCTCAGGATCAGGGCTGCGGTGAACTCGATCTGCCAGACGACGTCGACGTTGAGACGCAGAAAACAGATGCCTGTTGAGCAGGCCAGTACGTTGGCGTTGGCGTAGACAAACGTCGCAAACACCTGACTGCCGACACGCACGCCCACCTTCGATGCGGGGAACAGTTTGACTCCTCCGCCGGCACCGACCGTGAAGCGGACCTCGCTGTCTCCTACGCCTGCGTAGCGAGTCAGACCGAGCATCCCGGTTGCAAACGGGCGCACACGTCCGTCCGCGTACTCCTGAAGTCCGCCTGCCTGCAGGTGGTCGACGCTGACGTGCCAGCGCGAGGGAGGTCCAAGAAGGCTCGGCACGCTGATGGCGGCGTTCTGATGCGTGAACAGCGCCTCGAACTGAAGGCCGTCGTGAAGCGGCACGTCCACGATCAGGCCAACGGCGGGAGCCCCATCGACATCGACCGGCCGGCCAGTGACGAGCTCGAAGAAGTCGTTGCCGAACCGGTACCCACCAAATGGCGTGACCTCCACGCCTTGCGCAAGGAGATTGGCGGGGGCAATCACGCACGCGACGCAGGTAATCAGGCCGACGACGCGGGATGGGCGGGCCGTCATGTCAGAGCCCCTTGATGATGGGCCGTGCGTTATGCATCGGGCATGCCCGTGAGTTCGCCCGCATACCCGTCATCACGAGTTGACGCGGCAGGCGATCAGCAGTATTAAGTGCCTGCCTCGCCGAAGCCATTAAGACGACGGCGGCGAGCCTGTCTCGCCGTAGCCCGAAGGGCGAAGGCGGACCCCTCATCCCGGTAGCGATCGGCACTCTTCGGCCACTCGTTTCACGAAGGAGTTGCCCATGAATCGGCTGTCGCGAGCTCTGTCCCCTGGTCGAGGTATTGCACTGACCCTTCTGCTGGCCGCAGGATTTGTCGCAGGCTGCGGTCGATCGCTCGATGACGATCCGAATTCGCCCGTCTCGGTGACGGTCGAACAGACGTATTTGACCATCGGCAACAAGGCGGGCTCGGCGCTCGTGGACGGCACCATCGAGCTCGTGCCGGCCGGCGTCCTGGCGCCGTACCGAACGTCGCTTCCGCGCGTCGAGTCCGGCTCGAGTCGCGAGATCCGCTACGACCTGTTCTCCGGCGCCGGTGGGGCGCGTTTTGTTCGCGGCGGTACTCGGATCCGATCGGTCAGAGTGGTCGCGGTTGACAACACCGGCAAAACGCACAAACGCGAAGTGCCCTTCAACTGAAGCGCTTCTGAAGGAGGCGGCGATGAGATGCACGCGACTGGTCGCGATGCTGGTGACCGTGATGTTCACCGGTGTCTCTGGACAGGCTCAGGCTCCGAAGAAGTTCCTGGGGGGACCATTGGTGATCGAGGACCAGGGAAGCTTCTTCGTTGGCGGCGTCCAGAAGATTACCGACTACGCCACCGTCGCACCGCCGCCCGCCCCGGGCGCAGCGCCCGCACCTGCGGCTCCACCGACGCCGCAGCAGATCACGATCGGACAGATGTACGTGCAGTTTCAGATTCCCGCCAAGAAGTACGGAGCGGGCTGGCCGGTGATCATGGTGCACGGCTCGACGCACACGGGTGCGTGTCTCGAGGCGACGCCGGATGGTCGGGAAGGCTGGTATCCGTACTTCGTCCGGCACGGTGTGCCCAGCTATGTTGTCGATCAAGCTGGGCGAGGGCGCTCGGGCTTCGACGAATCGGTGATCCACGAAGGCGAAGCGCGGCTTGCGAGCGGCAACGTGAAAGGGGCGGCGGAGATCCTTCCGAGCTTCGCCCGCATCACCGACAACGGCGCATGGACGGCGTGGTTCGGTCACCTGGTGCCCGATGGGTCGACGGTGCTGACCGGCACGTTGGTGCCGCACGCGGATGCTCGCGACCCGAACCCCAAGCCCGACGCGTATCAACACGTCGCACCCCTCTTCCCGCTCGACGCGGTCGATCAACGGCTCGTGTCGCGTGCCGGTGCGATCGGCCCAGCGCCCGCGACGTCGAATCAGACCCTCGCCCTCGAGTACTACAAGCAGCTGGTACCGAATGCGGAGTCGACGCTGCCCGGATCGACCTGCGAGTCGTGCGATCCGAAGACGCTGTCGCCGGCAAACACCTGGACGCCGCAGAACCTGGCCACGCTGGTCGAGCGGCTGGGCGGCGCCATCGTGGTGACCCACTCACAATCGGGAATCATGGGACATCACATGACGCGCATCCTGAAGGAGCGTGGTCACCTCGATTTGCTGAAAGGGCTGGTCACGCTCGAGGGGTCGTGCTCGCTGCCGAACAGCGGGCTCACCGCGGCCGACTTCGACAACATCCCGTACCTGGCGGTGAAGGGCGACTACACGGCGACGAGCCCCGTCTGCCAGGAGACGGTCAACACCATCAACGCGCGACGCGCGTCGAAGCAGGGCACAGCCAAGGCGGAGTACTTGAAGCTCGATGACATGGGCATCCTCGGTGTGACGCACATGATGATGCTCGACAAGAAGAATCTCGAGATCGCGGACATCCTGCTCAATTGGACTGAGAAGAATGTGCGCGGAGGGAAGCACCGCTGACTACACGGTCCGGCTGCCGCCTTCGCGTGTGTGCGCGACGGCGGCCAAGCAAGCCGGACACTAGGACCTCGTCCGGCTGAAGCCGGACACTACGTACACAGGAGCGTCATATGAAGAGACCCTCGCGGCTGTTCATGGTTGTCGCATCTGCGGCATTGGTCGGAGCCTGCAACACGACGCCTGTCGCCGAGGCGCCTACCGCGGGCGGTGCCGCACCCGCGACCGCGGCGCCCGCAACGGACGCCGACAAACAGTGGACATCGCAGAACAAGAACCCGGCGTCGACGCGCTACAGCGCGGTGAGCGAGATCAACACGAGCAATGTGAAGAATCTCAAGGTCGCATGGTCGTTCTCGACCGGCGTCCTCCGCGGCCACGAAGGTGGACCGCTCGTCGTGGGCAGCACGATGTACGTGCACACACCGTTCCCCAACATCGTGTATGCGCTCGACCTGACGAAGGAAGGCGCGCCCGTGAAGTGGAAGTACGTGCCGAAGCAGGACCCGAAGGTCATTCCGATTGCGTGCTGCGATACGGTGAATCGCGGACTGGCGTTCGCCGACGGGAAGATCTTCATGAACCAGCTCGATACGACGACCGTCGCGCTCGATGCCGCAACCGGCAAGGAGCTGTGGAAGGTCAAGCAGGGCGACTACAAGGTCGGACAGACCGTGACCGCCGCACCGATTGTGATCAAAGACAAGGTCATATCCGGAATCTCCGGCGGCGAGTTCGGCGTGCGTGGATTCGTGACCGCCAATGACGTCAACACCGGCAAACAGATCTGGCGCATGTACAGCACCGGCCCCGAGGCGGAAGTCGGCTTCGGGGGGTCCGTCGACACGTGGCAGGGCGAGGAATGGAAACGCGGCGGCGGAACGACGTGGGGCTGGTACAGCTACGACCCTGAGCTGAATCTCTTCTACTACGGCACCGGCAACCCGGGTTCGTGGAACCCGGATCAGCGCCCCGGTGACAACAAGTGGTCGATGACGATCTTCGCGCGCAATCCGGACACGGGGAAGGCGGCGTGGGCGTATCAGAAGACCCCGCACGACGCATGGGACTACGACGGCATCAACGAGAACGTCCTCGTCGATCTGAACATCAAGGGTCAGATGCGCAAGACGCTGGTGAACTTCGATCGCAACGGGTTCGCCTACGTGCTCGATCGCACGAATGGTCAGCTGCTGCTGGCCGACCCGTTCGTCGCCGTCAACTGGGCGAAGAGCGTCGACCTCACGACCGGCAAGCCGGTCGAGAATCCCGAGAAGCGCACCTCATCGAAGATGAACACGAAGGACATCTGTCCGTCGGCGATGGGAGGCAAGAATCAGCAGCCCGTGTCCTACTCGCCGCGCACCGGCTACTTCTATGTGCCCACGAACAACCTCTGCATGGATTACGAGGGCGTGCAGGTGAAGTATCAGGCAGGGCAGCCGTATGTCGGCGCGATCGTGGTGAGCAAGCCGGGCCCCGGTGGCAACCGTGGCGAGTTCATCGCGTGGGATCCGACGGCTGGCAAGAAAGTGTGGGGCATCAAGGAAGAACTCTCGGCCTGGGGCGGCGCGCTCTCGACCGCCGGGGACGTCGTCTTCTACGGGACGATGGAAGGCTGGCTCAAGGCCCTGAACGCGAAGACGGGAGAGCTGTTGTGGAAGTTCAAGACGCCGTCGGGGATCATCGGCAACCCGATGACGTATGTCGGTCCCGATGGGAAGCAGTACGTGGCGGTGCTCTCTGGTGTCGGTGGATGGTCGGGAATTGGTGTGGCTGCCGACATGAGTCTCGAGGATCCGACGGCCGGCCTGGGCGCGATCGGCGCGTTCAAGGATCTGGCGAACTTCAGCAACCAGGGCGGCGTGCTCACGGTGTTCGCGCTTCCGTGACCGTATCGCGTCCGATCCTGGTCGTCGCGTGTATCGTCTGCGCGAACGTCGCGTTCGCGCAGACGTCTAGCAAGCCTGCATTCCGCGTGTGCGCCGATCCCGAGAACATGCCGTTCTCGAACCAGAAGCAGGAAGGGTTCGAAAACAAGATCGCTGATCTCGTGGCGAAGGAGCTCGGCGAGCCCACGCGCTACATCTGGTGGGGCCAGCGGCGCGGGTTCATCAGGAACACGATGAACGCCACGCTCGAGGAAGGGCGATGCGACGTCGTCATTGCCGTCCCGAAGGAATACGATCTCGTGCGCACGACCAAGCCGTACTTCAGATCGACGTACGTCTTCGTCTATCCAAGAGACAAGGGGCTGAAGATCACGTCGCTGGACGATCCGGTTCTCAAGAAAGTGAAGATCGGCGTCCACCTCCTGGGCAACGACTACGAGAACCCTCCGCCCGTCCACGAGTTGTCGAAGAGGGGAGTCGTGGGGAACCTGGTCGGCTTCCCCACGTTCTACTCGGCGGAGAACCCGCCGAGCGCGATCATCGACGCCGTGGCGAGTGGGAAAGTCGATGTGGCGATCGTATGGGGGCCGGCAGCCGGGTACTACGTGCAGCGCCAGAAATTGCCGCTAGTGATGGTACCGGTGCCGTCCGCCCCCGGTGATTTGCCGTTCGCGTTCGACATGTCGATGGGCGTGAAGCCCGGGAACACGGCACTCCTGACGACACTGGAGAAAGTGCTCGATTCGCGCCGTGCAGACATCATGAAAATCCTGAAGGAGTACAACGTGCCCTTGATCGAGCGAAAGGGAGTGTCGAAGTGACCCTCCGCGTGATGATCGCGACGGCCATGACGGTCTTCCTCTCAACGGCGGTCGATGTCATCAGAGACGCAGGTCCAACCGTCCTGGTCGCGCAGGGCAACGGATCGTCGACCTACAGGGACATCTACGACGGGTGGAAGTGGTGGCACGTGTACTGTTATCGCTGTCACGGTGTCGACGCCGTCGGCACGCCGAACGCGCCCAACCTCACCGATCAAAACGGAAAGCTCACCTCCGCGCAATTCCTCAAGATCGTTCGCGAGGGCCGTGCCGACAAGGGCATGCAGGCGTGGGACAAGCTGCTCGACGACAAGCAGATCGGCCAGATCCATCTCTACGTCCGAGCGCGCACCGACAAGGTGCTCCCGCCGGGCCGGCCCGACGAGGTCGGGCCGAACAGGGGACCCTGGGTCCCGCCAGCCGGCTGGCCGAAGCGTTGACTTCGTAGCGGCCGCCGTCCACGTAGGGGCCGCCTTCAGGCGGCCCACCCTAGCCAACCATTTGCTCCCTTAGATCGTCTAGGGTAGACAATGGCGGTCCGACAATTCGACCTGCTGCAGGGCACGCTCGACCTGCTGATCCTGAAGAGCCTGAATACGGGCGCCAATCACGGCTACGGCATTGCCACGCGACTCCATCAACTCTCGGACGATGTGCTGAAGGTTGAGGAGGGCTCGTTGTATCCGGCGCTGTATCGGCTGGAGGAGCAGGGCCTGATCGAATCCGAGTGGCGCGCCACTGAAAACAACCGCAAGGCCAAGTTCTACTCGCTGACTCGCAAAGGGCGCGCCGCCGCACAGGCTGAACACGAGGCGTGGCTGCGCCTCTCGAAAGCGGTGACCCGGGTGCTGAAGGCACTCGAGCAAGGAGCGTGACATGGCCCTTCGTATGCCTCGCTTCATCCGACGGGTCATGGCCCTCTTCACGTGGCGCCGGCGCGATGACGATATGGCGCGGGAGATGGCGTTCCACATCGACGCGCTCGCTCGGGAATCCGTGCGCGCCGGCATGAGCGATGACGAGGCGCAGCGCGAGGCGCGCCGCCGGTTCGGCAGCGTGCTCCGCCAGAAGGAACGCGGCCACGATGTGAAAGGCGTGCCGCTCGTCGAGGACATCATGCGCGACATTCGGCACATGGCCCGCGGGCTCAGGAAGAGCCTTGGCTTCACGACTGCCGTCGTGCTCACACTGATGCTCGGTATCGGCGGGAACACGGCGATCTTCTCAGTCATCGATCAGCTGCTGCTGCGGCCGCTGCCGTACCCGAATGGCGAGCAGCTCGTGACCGTCTACGAATCGTTCCCACGCAGCACCTTCGGCACCAGTGCGCGCCGCATGCGCAATGTGGTGTCGCCGGCCAACTGGCTCGATTGGCAGCGGGAGAGTCGAACCCTCCGGGGATTTGCCGTCTACCGCGCGTTTTCTGGAACGCTGACCGGGGTTGGCGATCCGCTGCAGGTGAACTCGCAGGTCGTGTCGGCGGAGTTCTTTCCGACGCTCGGCGTCAAGCCACTGCTTGGCCGCACGCTGACACCAGAGGACGATCGGCCGAAAGCGCCCCTTGTGAGCGTCTTGAGCCACCGGCTGTGGGAGAGTCGCTTCGGCAGCGACCCGAAGGCGGTCGGCCGGATCATCCGCGTGAACGACGTGCCGGTCGAAATCGTCGGCGTCATGCCGCCCGGCTTCCGGTTCCTGTATCAGGACGTCGACATGTGGGGTGCGATCCAGCTCGATCGCAACGAGGCGTGGCGGCAGACGGCGGGGCGATTCGTCAACGTGGTCGCACGTCTGAAACCGGGCGTGGCCATTGGCGAGGCGCGAACCGAAATGGAAGCGATCGGCGCGCGGCTGGCGGCGACATACGAATTCAACAAGAACTCCAGCGTCACGATCGTCCCGCTTCGTGAAGAGCTCACGGGTGAGGTGCAGACATCGCTGATCGTGCTCTATGCGGCGGTAGGTGTGCTCCTGTCGATCGCCTGCTTCAATGTGGCCAATCTGCTCCTGGCGCGCTCGGCGTCGCGCCGGCGGGAGATTGCGATCCGGACGGCACTCGGCGCCGGCCGCCTCGCGATCATTCGTCAGCTATTGGTCGAGAGCCTGCTGCTTGCGGTCGTCGGCGGCGCGCTGGGTGTGGCGCTGGCGCGTCTCAGCCTCGATGCGCTGGTGGCATTTGCACCCGCAGATCTCCTGCGGGTTCCCGAGCTGTACGTCGATCGTCGAGTGCTGATGTACGCGCTCGGTCTGTCAGTCATGACCGGCCTTGTCGTAGGGATTGTCCCGGCGATTCTGGTTGCGGGTCAGTCGATGGTCGCGTCGATCCGTGCCGGCGGCCTCACTGTGACCCATTCACCGCGGATCCGTCAGGCGCTGGTCATCTGCCAGGTCGCGATGACCGTGATCCTCTTGTGCGGCGCCGGTCTGCTCGTACGAACGATCATCGCGTTGAACGGAGCCAACAGCGGGTTCGACAAGCAGAATGTCCTTACGATGGAACTCGTGCTCCCCGGTGCGCGGTACAAGGCCGAACAGCGCACATCGTTCTACGCACAGACGCTGGCTGCCATTCGGGCGCTGCCCGGTGTGGAGTCGGCCGCCGCCGCCAACAGTCTCGCGGTCGTCGGACCACCACGCGGCGGCAGCTGGTGGCATCGTCTCGGCACGCCGGAGCTGCCCCCGCCCGAGCGACCGGTGACACTCATCCGAGTGGTGACGCCCGGCTACTTCCGGACGCTTCGAATTCCTGTTCTTCGAGGGCGGGAGTTCACTGACGCTGACGAGGCCAGCCCGAATCAGAGCTTCATCGTGAACGAGGCGTTTGCGAGGCAGTTTCTGAAGGACATCGATCCGCTGGCGGCTTCGGTCAAGGTGTGGATGCAGTACACCAATCCATATCTGCCGATCATCGGCGTCGTCGGCGATGTCAGCGAAGGCTCGGTCAGGGACAACGCCCAGCCGACCGTCTTCTACAGTCATCGCCAGATGCCGGAGTTTGGGATGACGCTCTTCGTCCGCACCAGTCAGCCAGGTGCGACCGCTGCCGCTTCGGTCGCCGCGATCCGGCGCATCGACTCGAACCTTGCCGTCACGAAGATCCGTACACTCGAAGGAGCGCTGGCGGAAAGCGTCGCGCGCGAACGGCTCAACGCGCTGGTCTCGGGCGCGTTCGCATTGAGCGGGCTGATCCTGGCGTCGCTCGGGCTCTACGGGCTGCTCACGTTCGTGGTCGCGGAGCGCACCAAGGAGATCGGCATTCGCATCGCCCTCGGTGCACCGCTCGGATGGTTGAAGGGATCCGTGGTGGGCGGCGGGCTGCGCCTCGTGGCGATAGGCGCGGCGATCGGTGTCGGGGCCGCGTGGCTGGTGCTGCGCTCGATGGGGACGCTGCTGTTTGGTGTGACTCCGGGGGACGTCTCGACGTACGCGGCCGTTCTGGGCCTGCTCGCTGCCGTGGCCGCGCTCGCCTCATACGTGCCCGCGCGCCGGGCGGCGCAAGTCGAGCCGTTGGTCGCGTTGCGCCAGGAATAAGCGGGTCTCCGCCTTCGCCAAGGCGACGGCGAGACAGGTTCCGACCGCCTACGCGGTCTCGACGCTCGCCGCCTGTTGCAGCCCGAGCAGTTCCACCGCTTTTGCGCGCATCACGTACTTCTGCACCTTGCCGGTGACCGTCATCGGGAACTCGTCGACGAGGTGGACGTAGCGTGGGATCTTGTAATGCGCAATCCGATCGCAACAGAACTGCCGTAGTGCCGCTGCGTCGAGCGGCGCCGCGCCGGCGCGCAGTTTCACCCACGCCATGACCTCTTCGCCGTACTTCAGATCGGGAACGCCGATCACCTGCACGTCGACGATGTCGGGGTGCGTGTAGAGAAATTCTTCGATCTCGCGCGGATACACGTTCTCGCCGCCGCGAATGATCATGTCCTTGATGCGGCCGACGATGTTGACGTAGCCGTGATCGTCCATGGTCGCCATGTCGCCGGTATGCATCCAGCCTCCGGCGTCGATCGCCTCCGCGCTCTTCTCCGGCTCACGCCAGTAGCCGAGCATCACGGAGTAGCCGCGAGTGCAGAGCTCACCAGGTTCACTCCGCTGCAAAGTGCGTCCGGAATCGGGATCGATGATCTTCACCTCGACATGAGGATGCACGCGGCCGACGCTGCCGACTCGCTTGTCGAGTGGATCGTCCACGCTTGTCTGCGTCGACACCGGCGACGTCTCGGTCATGCCGTAACAGATCGTCACTTCGTTCATGTGCATCACGGAGACGCATTGCTTCATCACCTCGATCGGGCAGGGCGACCCCGCCATGATGCCGGTGCGCAGCGACGAGAGGTCGTAGCGATTGAAGTCCGGCAGCGCCAGTTCGGCGATGAACATCGTCGGCACGCCATACAGGCTCGTGCAGCGCTCGGCCTCGACGGTCCGCAGTGTCGCGGTCGGGTCGAACGTCGGGGCAGGGATGACGATCGCCGATCCATGCGAAGTACAGGCGAGGTTGCCGAGCACCATGCCGAAGCAGTGATAGAACGGCACGGGAATGCAGACGCGATCGGACTCGGTATAACGGCATCCCTCACCGATGAAGTATCCGTTGTTCAGCAGATTGTGATGGCTCAGCGTGGCGCCCTTCGGGAATCCTGTCGTGCCGCTGGTGTACTGGATGTTGATCGGGTCGTCGAACTGGAGCGTCGCCTCGCGCTCCGATAACGCCTCGCGTCTGACGACGGCCGCGCAGTCCAGCAGGTCGGTCCAGTATTTGGTTCCAAAGAACACGGCCAGTTCGAGCGTCGGAATGCGGCCTCGAACCTCATGGATCATCGCCGCGTAGTTGCTCGTCTTGTAGCTGGTGGCAGCCAGCAGAAGCCGGCACTGCGACTGTTTCAGCGTGTATTCGATTTCGTGCGTGCGATAGGCGGGATTGAGGTTGACGAGGATCGCACCGATGCGCGCCGCCGCGTATTCCGTCAGTACCCACTCGGCGCAGTTCGGACTCCAGAGTCCGATCCGATCACCCTTCTCGATCCCGATCGCCAGGAGGCTGCGGGCGAGCCGATCGACGCTGGCGTCGAACTGGGAATACGTCAGTCGAACGTTCTGATGCGGGGCGATCAGAGCATCGGCGTCCGGAAAACGCCGGGCGGTCTCGCGCAGGTTCTCCCCGATCGTCTGCCCGAGGAGCGGACGTGAAGAGGTGCCGTGCGAATACGCGAGGGCCACGCTGATCTCCTGCTGCGGCTCGCGGAGGTGGCTGAGGCCTCCGCGTTCTCTGCGCTTCGGCGACCTCTGCGTTGATCGTCGTCTCCGCGCTCTCTGCCCCTTCAACGGCCGCTCTTGCTCAGACTCCGATAGACAGCTTCGACGAACATATCGGTCGTCCACGCGCCCGTTGTTGCGCCGTAGCGTGAGTCGTAATCGAGGGTAGGCCGCGCGGCCTTTACCTGCTCGAGGGTCATCTTTTTCGCGATCATCGCCTGAATGCGGTCGCGGATGATGGTTACCATGTCGCGATATTCGACGACGTCGAACTCGTCGCAGATTCGCCCGTGCCCCGGCACGATGTAGGTGCCACCTTCTTCGTGGTGCGCGGGTACCGCCAGGTCGAGCACCATGTTGAGCCCGTCGATCACACCCTGCACGTTGCCGCCCTTCTGCAGGTCGATGACCGGATAGCTGTCGGTTCTCATGATGTCGCCGGTGGCGACGACATCGGAGTGGCGGAAGAACACGATGCTGTCGCCATCCGTGTGGGCCGCGGGAATGTGATACATGAAGACCGGCTCGCCGTTGAAATAGAACTCCTTCTGATCGCCGACGAACGTTTCGGTCGGCTGTGCGCTCGAGGGCAGCTGATTCATGCGTGCCGACACGTTGTCGTGGGCGTAGATGTTGACCGCGGTCTGCGTCGCGCCCGGCGTGTTGATGATCGTCCAGCTCGCCGCTGATCCGAGCACCGTCGCGAGGCTCTCGTTGCCGCCCACGTGATCGGCATCCGCGCTCGTGTTCAGCACGTAGCGCACCGGCTTGTTCGTGAACGTATTGAGCTTCTTGATCTCGGCCAGCATCTTGTCGGTCAGCGCGCCGGTCTTCGAATCGACCATGATCGTGCCCGACGAACCGACCTGCACGGTGACGTTGCTGCCGCCGCCCGCCAGCAGATAGACGTTCCCTGAGACCGGCAGCACTTCCAGCCCACCGGTGTCGGGGTTTTTCGCCTGACTCGCGCGGGGCGCCTCCGCTTTGCTCACGGCAGGAGCCTTCTTCAGCTGTTCGGCGTACTCCGGATAGATCGACTCCGGTCCGCCCTTGGCGGCGACCGGCGGGACGTGCGTCCGATCGACGAACTCTTTGAGAAACGGATTTTCTCCGGGCAGGTAGTGCGGCACCTCACCTTTGGCGCGGCCCGAGATCTCTTCGACGTACTCGCACGGCCACGTCCAGTTGGTGTTCTCGTCGGTCGCGATCTGGAAATCGGTCGTACGGATCATCGGCTCGGCGAGGTACACCGGATCAGTGATGATGACGACGTGCGTCATGTACCTGTCGTGTCTGATGAATCGCTCGACGAGCGTCGTCTGGTCGCTCTCCGGCACACCGTTGCGCCGCAGCCATCCCTGTTTGAGATGCGTGGTCGTGACGACGAGCTGTCGGCCCTCCCAGCGGCCGGTTGAGAATCCCATGAACGTGTGGGGCGCGAACTCAGAAGGATGAGGCCGGCCGTCCATCCAGATCGTGCGCGTCTGTTCGTAGGTGCTGATGTAGTTCCTGATGGCGATCACGCGCTGTGTTTCAGGATCCTTCTCCTCCCAGATGCGCAGGGCAAGAGGGCCATGGTAGATGTAGGGCGCCACGTGCACGCGACACTGGTGTTCCTGCAGGGTGAGGCGCGACGCATCCCAGCTCTCGGCGAAGAATCGTGCAGCGTTGTTGATCGGAATCCCCAGGTAGTCGCCGAGATCCGGTCCCGGTCCGCGATCCTGTTCGTCTTCGTGGTTCCGAAACGGGTTCCAGTTTCCTGCCAGTGAGACCTGCGCCAGGGCAGGCACGCTCCAGAGGACCACCGCCAAGAGGATTAGAGCCACCGCAGCCCGCTTCGTCACCCGCCTGATCTCCATGGAGTTGAGGTCCCCGACTCGATGCGCTCGGAAGCCTAGCACGGTGCGACCCTGGCAATAGGTTGCCCACCGCGGCAAAGTAGGCGCAAATACGTTTCCGTCGGGGCTGGTTACGGTTTCGAGGATTGGAGCACGCGATGACGCTGCGCTCACCGGTCTGGTGACGGCTCCTACGCCCATCGTTGCGGTGGCCCCTTGAGTGAAAGGCGCTGCGAACGTCTGAGTAGTGTAAGAAAAGCTTCAACTCGCCCTTCTTACCCAGCCATTCTACCTGGACTACACAGGTGCTGCTGGGCTTGTTCGGCGTAAGCCACCCACCCGCAGTCGCTTTCACGGCCGAGCTGGAATCGGCAGGCATCTTGAAGAAGGTGGAGGCAGGAGGACCAGCATGGTTAAGAGGTATGTATCCGCTGCCGTGTTGGTGGTGCTTGTCTGTGCACTGGCAAGTGGCGCCAACGCCTTCACATCTGACAAGCGAACATATTTCACGTTCAATCGGCCAGTGGCGCTGCCAGGAATGACTCTGCCGGCCGGCACGTATATGTTCCGCATTGCGAACACCGAGTCGAGCCGGAACGTCATTCAAGTCTCGAACAAGCAGGGAACCGAAAGCTACGCGCTTCTGGGCACGATTCAGGCTCAGCGGCCCGATGTGCCAAGGGATTCAGAGATCCGATTCCTCGAGACAGCCTCAGGCGCGCCGCCCGCGGTTGGCACCTATTGGTACGTGGGTGAGCGAACCGGATACGAGTTCATCTACTCGAAGGAGCAGCTGGCCGCTCTGAACAGGACAGCGCAGCCTGCCCCCGCGGCGCAGAACGAGCCGGTAGTACCGCCGATCGCAGACACCGAGAAGTCGACTGATGTGGTCGAGGGTGCTGGCGCGTCCGCGTTAGCATCGCCGGCCGAATCGCAGATCGCGCAAGCGCAGCAGCCTGCGCAGCCGGCTCAACCGGAGCAGCCGGCGGCAGGAGCGACTCGTGATCAGCTGCCGAAGACTGCAAGCCCGCTTGCGCTACTGTTGCTGGGCGGCGTCGCAGCGGCGGGGCTCGGCGTGAAGCTGCTTCGCAAGTCGTAGTCGTACGTAGGTGACCGGCTTCAGCCGGACCGTAGAGGCGGGTCTCCGGACCCGCCTCTCCGTCTCGCTCGAGTGTGGTTCAATCAGCGAGATCACACATGCGACGCCACATTCTGCTCACAACGGTGCTCGCGGCGCTTGGTCTGGCCCCGGCCTCGGCCCAGCGTGATGCGCACTTTCGAGCGCGCTCTGATCTCGTCGTGCTCGATGTCTCCGTGACCGACGGGCGGGGAGAGTTCGTCGGTGGCCTGCCTCGTCCAGCCTTTCAGGTCTTCGACGAAGGACGACTCCAGGAACTGAGCTTCTTCGCCGAGCAGGATGCACCCGCGACGATTGCCCTGCTGATCGACGGCAGCGGCAGCATGATCGAAAACAAGGCCCGTGTCATCGCTGCGATTACCGGCTTCGCCCTGGCGAGCCATCCCGAAGATCAGTACCTGCCGCTCGTCTTCAACGAACGCCTCACGCCGGTGCTGCCGACCGATCGGCGCTTCACCGATGACGTCGAGGAGTTGCGCACTGCGTTGACGCAGAACTTCAACGCGCACGGCCGGACGGCTTTTCATGATGCGCTGTCGGAGACGATCGATGGTCTCGGAGAGGGTCGCCACGAGCGGAGAGCGCTGATCGTCTTGAGCGATGGCGGCGACAACGCCAGTCGCGCCACATTCGACCAGGTCCTCGAGAAGGTTCAGGCGTCCAACGTGCTGATCTATTCGATCGCGCTTCTCGACCCGCTCAATCGCGATCAGAATCCCAAGGCGCTTCGCCGACTCGCGGAGGCGACCGGTGGTCTCTCGTTCGAGCCGCGTCGAATCTCGGCGATTGGAGCGGTGCTCGGCTCGATCGCGGCCGACATCCGCAGCCGCTATACGCTGGCATATGCACCGCCAGATGGCGGCGACAAGGCGGATGGCCGTCTGCATCATATCCGTGTGACCGCGCAGGCGCTGGATCGCAGCAGGCTGAAGGTCAGAACGCGGACCGGCTACATTGCTACGGCTGCGCAGCGCGCGGAAGACGGATCTGAGGATCGCAGATGATCTTCATGCGCTTGATCGGCCTCGTGCTACTGGTGCTGGGGCTCGCCTCAGCACTGGTGACCGGTGTTGCACTGATTTCACCGGAATGGGTGCAGCCGTTCTACAGCGTTGCGCTTCCACGCATCGAGTCGCCAGCACGATCCCCGCAGGAGACGTCATCCCCGATCGCGGAGGGCAAGCCGATTGGCGTGATCGAGATCCCGCGCCTCGGCCTCTCGTCGGTCGTGCTCGAGGGCGATGAGAGCGCTGCGTTGCTCTTCGGTGTGGGACACCTTTCGGACACGCCGTTGCCCTGGCGCGGCGGAAACAGCGTCCTCGCCGCCCACCGCGATACGTTCTTCCGCGGTCTCGCCGGGATTCGGCCGAAGGACGTCATTCGATTCCGCTCCGGCGACCGTGAGCTCGAATACCACGTGCGCGGAACGAAGATCGTGATGCCGACCGACGTCGAGGTGCTCAAGCCAACGAAGAGGGCGACGCTGACACTGATCACGTGCTATCCATTCAGGTACATCGGTCCCGCGCCCAAGCGATTCATCGTCATTGCCCAACAGGTGAGCAAAGGAGAACATTCGCGGGCCGATCGAACGGCTCGGGAACAGGAAACGGCACCGGAGCTCTGAACACAGAACCATCCACCTCCGTCAATCATGGTGGAGACAGACCGTGAACCAATCCTATTCGGGACAGCCCGTATCGGCGTCGCTTGACTCTCAGGTGACCTGGACACATCTCATCTACGCGCTGCACGCGCTGAGTCTCGTGATCGGCATCGTCACCGTCGCGACAGTCGTTGGGGCCTTTCTCCTCGGCTGGCCGTCGATCGTCGCGGTCATCCTGAACTACGTGAAGCGAGGCGATGTGCGCGGCACGTGGCTGGAATCGCACTTCAGGTGGCAGATCCGCACGTTCTGGTTTGGTGCCGCGTGGGCTGGCCTGTGCATGGCCTTCGTCGTGCTCACGTTCGGTGTCGGACTCTTGATTGCGTGGCTGCCGCTGGGGATCGTCGCCATCTGGTTCATCTATCGCGTCGCACGCGGCTGGCTTGCACTCAGCGATGGTCGGCCGATGTACGCCTGACCTGTTGTCGGTGCGATCCTTCTGACGTAGTCGGTGCGATCCGTCGCACCGACGACCGTTAGTAACTAGAATGGCGGCATGAGCGTTGCGGACCTCCGCTCACGCGTCGGTGCCATCCGCTGGTATCACTCGATCGATCTCGGACACGGCCTCGTGACTCCCGGCGTCGACGACACGCCGATACGCCTCGCTCGCCTCGGACTGCCCGCTTCATTTGCAGGCCTCACGGTTCTCGATATCGGCGCGTGGGACGGGTTCTTCTCGTTCGAAGCCGAGCGCCGGGGCGCCGCGCGGGTGCTCGCCACCGACTTGTTCGCGTGGCGCGGGCCGACGTGGAGCACGAAGGCGGGATTCGAGCTGGCGCGCGCGGCACTGGGCTCACGAGTCGAGGATCTCGAGATCGATGTCATGGAGCTCACACCAGAACGTGTCGGGATGTTCGATGTGGTGCTGTTCCTGGGTGTGCTGTATCACCTCCCACATCCGTATCTCGCGATCGAACGTGTTGCGTCGGTGACTCGACGTCTGCTGGTTCTCGAAACCGTCGTCGACATGATCGGATTCGCTCGTCCCGCGGCTGCCTTCTATCCAGGGCGTGAACTGAACGGCGATCCGACGAACTGGTGGGGTCCGAACGTGCCCGCCGTCGAAGGCATGCTCAAGACGTCCGGTTTCTCCGATGTCCGGACGGTCACGCCGCAACGCTCGGCGCCCTATCGAGCGGCGCGAGCCGTGGTTCATCGTCTTCGCGGCAAGAGCAGACTCGCGGCCGCATTCAGACAGGATCGCGCGGTCTTTCACGCCAGCAAGGAACAGCGCTGATCGGTTTCGCATACGATACGGAGGAATGGAAGTCCGTCTCTTTCCAAACCTCCGCCGCCCCGGCGTCGGTCAGGCTCCTCGGCGCGAGGGGTCCAGGCCGCTGCTGCCGCAGCACGCGCGTCACTGTCCCGTCCTCGAGGCCGGCAGCTCGCTGGGCTTCATGGTCTTTGCCGCGCTCGAGCCGAAGGAATCGGTGTACGTCGAGTTCGAGGGCGATGGCCGCTATCGATTCGTCTATTACCTGCTGACACAGGACGGCAAGCGCACGCCGATTTTCCAAGTGACGATGAGCATGTCGGTCGGGGCAGTGGGCATGATGAAGGAAGAGGTGACCTTCATCGGTGCGCCGATGCTGACGCGTGAAGCGGCACTGGCGGTGATGCGGGCCTTTATCGTTCCCGAGGACATGGGCACGCCGGCGGGCGCGCTCGCCCTGCGCGGCGCCACCAACTTTCAGACGCCATCAGGCTGGGACACGGTTTATTCGCCGATTCTGAACATGATCGAGCGGCCGGTCGCGCCGATGCTTGCCGTCCGCGTGGAGACGGACTGGTATGCGCACGAAACGGAGTTCCGTTATGTGCTGCAGCCCGGCGAGGGAATCACGATGGAGCAGAGTCTTCCGATCGGTCAGGTGTTCTTCGTGCCGCGCGAGCCGATCACCTTCCGGCAGTGCACGGAATCGGAACTGAAGGCGATCGAGGAGTCACGGCAGGAGTTCAACAGACGCAAGGCGGAGGCGACCCAGAAAACGTCATACGGCCTCAGTTTCAGCCCCCACTATCTGCGACAGAGCCGCGCCCAGAAAGACGGCTAGCGCGTTCAAGCGCTGCGCGTGTGTGCGAGCACCGAGAATCCCATCAGCGTCGACACCTGGGCGGCGAGGATCATCACGGCCGCCCGCACCTCGTCGCGCTGCTCCTCACCGCCGCGCATCTCCAGCGAGATCACACCGCTGCATCCGGACGGCGTCAGCAGTGGTGCAACGATGGCACCATTGTCGGCAGCGGTGCCTTTGACGACGCAGGTGGTGCGGGTACGAAACGCTTCGGCGATTGCGTTGGTGGCCTCGGCAGGCACGCTCGGCAGCTGCGCGATCATCTCCGCCGGGTAGCCATATGCAAAAGCCGTCGTCAAAAAGACGCCCATCGTATCGGGGATCCACAGAATCAGGCCGACGCCGCCCAGCACACCAGCCGCGTCTTCGAGAACTGAAGTCAGTTCCGGCGCGTCTTCTGCACACGCCAGTTTCGTGCACAACTTCGCCAGGACGAGGAAATCGATGGACGCCGCCGACTGATCGGCCGATTGCGTGTCGGCCGGGCGAACGACGGCCGGGTCCGGCTGTTCCAGGCGCGGGCTGCCGGCTGGCGGTGAGAGATCAGGTCCGGCTTTCTGGCTCTGCTCCGCACGACGTGTGTGGAACGCATCGATGGCCGAATCGATCAGAAATTGCAGCCGGGTCGGAGGCCACCGGTTCGATCGCTCGGCGGTCTTCTCTCGCAACTCGGTGAGCGGCACCTGCGGCTCTACCGGGTGGAACTCCATGAATTCACGGAGCGTGGCGTCCGGATCAAGCCCGATCGCCTCCGCGTAGGTGCGCACGTAGGAGCGACCGAAGAGTCCCTGGGGCCAGTGCCGGACATCGTCACGTTCCAGCGCCTCGAGGAGCGACTGCTTGATCTTGGTACGCTCCGAGATCGTGGACAGAGAGATCTGCTGCTGCTCACGCTGAGCCTTGAGGCGAGCACCGAAAGTCGAGTTCATGGGCGAGCTTGTTGGGGAATGCATGAGACTAGCAACACTGTTGTGATGTCGCAAGCCCGAACGTAAGAGATCCGACCGAAAAGAACCGCTCGCGGCCCCTACTTCAGCGAGCGATACGCGATCCGATCGGCGAAGAACGAACCCAGCCACAGGTCGTCGCCCACGCGCATCGCGATCGCTGTACCGGTGAACGACGGCGTCGCCGGTCCCCGTGCGATTTCTGTCACCGCCATCGTCTTGGGATCGATCGTGACCGCCACATAGCCGCGTGGACAGCGGATCCCTTCTTCGGTTTTCGGCGCGCCACCGCATGCCGGCTCGTTGTCGATCAAACCCGCCGTGATCAACCGATTGTCGGCCGTCCATCGAACATTGTCCGGGCCAAACTCCTTGAGCTGCGCGGTTCGAAGGGGTACGCCGGGCTTGGCGCGCGAGTAGGCGATGATGCGCTTGGTTGTCGTCGAGGCGACGAAGAACTCACGATCGTCGGGCGAGGTCTCGATCCCGTTGTTCGCCGAGAGCTCGGTGCCGGGGATGGGGGAGAACATCGCAGCCCCGGGTTTCCACTGCAGCACGATGCCCGTGTTCTTCTGCGCGAAGGCGTCGGCGAACGTCTTGCCCGGAAGAATGAGCACGGTCGCGAGCAGGGAGCCATCGCTGAACGAGGCGACGCTGTTGGCCGCCATGCCCTTGGGTAGCAGCACGCATCCCACCCATGTGGCCGTCGGCATCGGGAGGGCTGCGTCGAACTCGAACACTTCGACCGACTCGCGGCCGCCGTGGTTGGTGGCATAGACGGTATGACGGGCGTTCGATGCGGTCCGGAGGTTCAGGCCGTGGAGCACAGCGAGCTTCGGGTCGAGAGGACCGGGACAATTGGGGTACTTCGTCTTGTCTGCGCGGACGGCGGCGGTGCCGACGGAGTACAGACTCGACACCTTCTTCGCCCGCGTGTCGACGAGGTGCAGGCCGCTGCCTGGTGCCATGCCGCTCGCGATCATCCAGCGCGTGTTGGGGACGAGCACCAGGTCCTCGGGATTCTGTACGCCGCAGATGAAATTGAGTCCGCCAGATGGAGAGCACGAGGCGGGTTGTGCCGCCTGGGTTGAGAGCGAGCCCGCTATTACGGCGCAGGCGAGTGCGAGTCCGACTGGCGTCCACTTCATCTTCAAGTCCCTCGGGGCGTGATCATATCCGCGTTCAGCGCTCCCCAGACCTAACCTGCGTGCTGCTTCAGTGCCCTGGCCATTTGAGTGACGCGCTGGCCGAACGTGCGGGCGGCGGCGATCGGATCGGGCGAGTCGGTTGCAGGCGGGGCGACGATGAGGCCGGCGCACGCCGCTGCAGCGTAAATGGGCTTGAGCACGGTGTCATCGTTGCCGGACGCAAGCGGCGCCGCGATTTTGCCGGCATGCGCGCGATCGGACCCGAGCAGCGCGCAGTACTGCTCGATTTCCCCGGACGACTGGTGGGACGTCGCCAGCACGATGACGTCGGCCCACACCGGATCGGCAGGGCGCGGCGCCACGTAGTCACGATTCATGCGATCGAGATGCTCTTTCCACGACGCGTTCGCGTCGATGGTGTGTCGATCCGCGAGATCGGCGGCGCGGCGTAGACGGATGTTGGCTTTCGCCTGAATGGCACCGAGACCGGCCGCCAGTGCCAGCTTCTCCGTGACGCCGTGGCGTGAGTAGAAGACAACGAGCACATTCACATCGGACATGCGACTCCTGGTGCGCGGAGGCTGAAGCCTCCGCTCTTCGCGGTGTGCCCGTTCATGCGAGATCGAAGAGCAGGAGCTCGGCGCCACGCTCGCCCCCGCCGCGCATCTCGAGCGCGTCTTCGTTGCTGACACCTGCGCCATCACCCTCTTGGAGCGCGATGCCGTTGACGTCGAGGTGCCCCGACGCGCAGTGCAGCCACACGTGACGTCCGTGCGGGATGGCGTACTTGATCGTGTCGTGCGGCTCGAGGACGGACGCATACATCTTCGCGTCCTGATGAATGCGCGCCGCCGCAGTATTGGTCGTGTCGGGCCCGGCCAGCAGTCTCAGCACTCCTCTCTTCTCGTTGGGCGCATAGGCAAACTGCTGATACGACGGGTCGATGTCCTCCCGGTCCGGGATGATCCAGATCTGGAGGAAATGTGTCGGCTCGGTGCCCGACGCGTTGAACTCGCTGTGAATGACGCCAGTGCCGGCGCTCATCGCTTGTACTTCGTTCGGTCCGATCACACGCGGCTGGCCGAGGCTGTCCTGATGGGCGAGCTTGCCTTCCATCACGTAGGAGAGGATCTCCATGTCGCGATGGCCGTGCGCGCCGAATCCCTTGCCGGGTGCCACGCGGTCGTCGTTGAGCACGCGCAGCGCGCGGAAGCCCATGTGCTTCGGGTCGTGGTAGCCGCCGAACGAAAACGTGTGATAGCTGTTCAGCCACCCGAGGTCGGTGTGGCCGCGGTCCTTGGATTTGCGAAGAGTGATCATCGTGGTCTCAAAACGAAAGGGCCGCCTTCAGGCGGCCCCTACGTACTCCCGGACTTCGTGGCGAGCGTCAGATCTCCATACGTCCTGTGCTCGCGCCGAACTTCTCGACTTCGACGCCGCCGATATGGGCGAGGGCCAGCAGCAGGTTCGCCGTCGGCTGTTCCTTGGCCTCGAGGTGACGATTGCCCTTGAGCCGACCGTGCGCGCCGCCGACGAGCACCGCAGGCGGGTTGCTGCGATCGTGCGCGTTGCCGTTGCTCATGCCGCTGCCCCAATAGAACAGCGAGTGATCGAGCAGGTTGCCGTCACCGTCCTTGGTGTTGCGGACTTTCTCGAGGAACTCCGAGAACTTCACGATCTGATACGTGCCGATCTTGGCGTACTTGGCGAGCTTCTCGGCGTCGTTGCCGTGGTGCGAGATGCTGTGGTGCGTCTCCGGCACGCCGATGTGCGCGTAGCTGCGATCGGTCGGCTCGTGGCCGATCATGAATGTGAACACGCGGCTGATGTCGCCCTGCAGCGCGAGGTGCATCAGATCGTAGGTCACGGTCATGTGATCATCGAACGCTTCCGGGAGGCCGATCGGCGACTCGGGATTCTCGGTCAGCGTGCCGAGGCGTTTCTCCATTCGATCGAGCTGCTGTTCGACCTGTCGGATGTTGCTCAGATACTCGTCGAGGATCGCGCGGTCCTGCGAGCCGAGCGAGTGCTGCAGTTTCGCGGTCTCGTCGGTCACCGAGTCGAGCAGGCTCTGCTTCTCCTTGAGACGCGCTTTCCGGTGCTCAGGCGATCCGGTCTCGCCGAACATCCGCTCGAAGGTGACGCGCGGATTGATCGAGACGGGCAGCGGGCGCGTGTCTTCGCGCCACGACAGTGTGTCGAAGATCGTGCAGGGGAAGCCGTCGCAGGCGCCGGCCGCCGTGCCCATGTCTTCGGTGCCGACCTCGATCGAGTGGAGCGGGGTATCGCCGGCCACTTTATCGGCGATGTACTGGTCGACCGTCTTCTTCGACGCGATCTGACCGAAGGCATCACCGGTGCCGCCGCGCGCGACCACCGGGCCGGTCCCGTTGAGAAACGCGGAGCTTGCGCCGACGTGGACCGACTCGCCCCAGGGCGCCTTCATCTTGCTGATCGTGACCAGCTGATTCCGGAACGGCTCGAGCGGCTGCATGACCGGTTTGAACTCGAAGTCGCTGCCGATCTGGGTCGGATGCCAGGTGTCGGGGTAGACCCCGCAGGGCATGTAGATCACACCGAAGCGGAATGGTGCGCCCGCGGCGGTCCGCGCCTGTGCGGTGAGCGCCGGCACCATCGCGTCGAGGAAGGGCAGTGCGACCGTCGCGCCCAGGGTTCCCCGCAGGAACGTCCGGCGGGACAGGTGCTTCTTGGTGATGATCATGGCGTCTCCATGTGTGGGCCGCCTGAAGGCGGCCCCTACGTACGTCCTCTACCTCGCGTCTGCGACTCTGTTCGTTCTGTCGGCCTGTTCGAGTCTCGTCCGCATCTGGAACGGCGCGCTTTCGACGATGCCCATGATAATCGCGCCGAATGCATACTTGTTCACGGCCGCTTTCCTGACGATGCCGCGAATCACCGGCATGTCGGACGGCTCCATACCGCGGCCGAGCGCATAGGTCATCACGCGCTCCGTGAGCGTGGTGGCGAACGCGTCCGGACGGCTCAGAATCACGTTGCGCAATGCAGTCGGCCCGTCGACCTTGGACCCATCCGCCAACACTCCGGCGGTGTCGAGCGGCTTTCCATCCACATCGCTGATGCGCCACTGTCCAACCGGGTTGAAGTTCTCGAGCGCGAATCCGACCGGATCGATCACGCGATGGCATGACGCACACACGGCGTTCGCGCGATGCAGATCGAGCTGGGCGCGCACTGTCTTGGGTGCGTTCGCCGTTCCCTTGCCGGCGTCCTCGAGTGCGGGGACGTTGGGCAGCGGTGGCGGCGGCGGCGTGTTGAGGAACGTGGTCAGGATGTACTTCCCTCGAAACACCGGCGACGTGCGGGTGGCCACCGATGTGAGCGCCAGAATGCTTCCCTGACCGAGCAGGCCGCGGCGGTTCGGATCGGTGATCTTCACCTGACGGAAGCGCGTGCCGTACACGCCCGGAATCCCGTAGTGCCGGGCGAGCCGTTCGTTGACGAACGTGTAGTCGGCGTTCAGCAGCTCGAGGATGCTGTGGTTCTGGCGCAGGATGTACGCGAACAGCATCTCGGTCTCGCGGCGGAACGCTTCGCGGACGTTGTCATCGAAATCAGGGAACTGCAGGATGTCGGGCCGGACTTTCGATTCGAGATTCCGCAGCTGCAGCCACTGTCCGACGAAGTTGCTGACGAACGCGTCGGAGCGGCTGTCGGTCAGCATGCGTTTCACCTGGGCCGACAACACCGCAGGCTCGCGCAGCCCACCAGCCTTCGCGACCGCGAGGAGCTGATCGTCCGGGATGCTGCTCCACAGGAAGAACGACAGCCGCGAGGCCAGCTCGACGTCGCTCACTGAATGCGCCACGCCTGGAGCAACGCCAGCCGGATCACGCTCCATGCGATAGAGGAACGACGGGCTGACCAGAATGCGCGCCACGCCGGCGCGAATGCCTTCGTTGAACGAGCCGCCGTCGGTGCGCGCGCGGTTATAGAACGTCATCGCCGGCTCGATGTCCTGCGCCGAGATTGGACGTCGAAACGCGCGTTGCGCGAAGGACGAGAAGATCCTCGTCGCACATGGAGTCGCGTCGCTGGCCGCCTTGGGCTGACACACGAAGAGGCGATCGCGGCTCGGTGTCTCGCTGATGCCGGTCGCGTTGTACGGCCCCTCGACGCCGACGGTCTTCAGCTTCGGAAGGCCACCGATGAAGTGAATCTCCTGGCTGTCGCGCTGCGACGGCTGCCACACGTCCTGCAGCCTGGAGGGTCGATCGCGGAACGTGAAGCCGAGGTCGTGCGGTCCTGCCGTGACCTTGATCTTGGCGGTCATGCGCGCGTCGACAATGGCGCGCGCCTCGTTCATGTCCTTGACCTGGACCTCGTGATCCTTGAGGCCGCCGAGCTGCGCGGAGTACACCTCGTCGCCGTCGAGCGTGATCACGAAGGTGTAGGGAAACTCGTTCCCTTCGACACCGGCGTAGCCTTCCTCGATGCCGCGTACCAGTCGGCCAAAGAGCTTGTATTCACCGTCGGCCGGGAACACGTGGCGCACCAGTCGTCCGCCACGCGTGCCGAGGGGCAATCCCTCGATGTAGGCGTTCTGGCTGAAATCGCGATTGATGCCGTACTCGGTGGTGGTGGTGTTGGCCTTCGCGTCGCCGACCGCGAGCGTGCTGATCCGCTGGGCCGCGGTGACGTATCCGTCGAGCAGCAACGGCGACGTGGTCAACGCGGTGGCGATGTTGTCGAACCCGAAGTCGCCGCCGTCGTTGGGCAGCAGCGACGAGACATCGATGTCGAGGGCGAGCAGATCACGGATCGCATTGCGATATTCCGCACGATTGAGTCGATGCACCACGTACCGTCCCGGCGTCGCCTTGCCCGCCCAGGCGTGATCGAGCGATGCGGACAGCCAGTTGGTAAACGCGGCGTACTCGGCCTCGGGTGGATGCGGCGTGCCTTGCGGCGGCATTGCGCGCACCGCCAGCTTGCGAAGCACGCGTTCCCACGTGGCGGCGTGTGGCAGCAGGTCGGTGAGGCTCGCGGTTTCGAGATTGACCGGATTGTTGGCGGGATTGGCCGCGCGGCTGCTGTGACAGGCCACGCAGTACTGCTTCACCCACGCCTGGTATCTCGATGCATCCGCGGCAGTCGTCGTGTCCGGCTTGAGCCGGACCGCCGCTGCCGGCGACGCCGGTTGCGGCTGCGTGGGCACCTGCGCCGGCGTTCCTGATTTCGTTGCTGGCGCACCTGACGGTGCTGCGGATTGCGGACGCGCGGCCGTGGCGGCTTGCCCCGAGCTCAGTCGAGGGGCTTGCGCAACGAGCACCGCCGCGCCAATCCAGATCAGACCCGCACTCACCACCAACGCGTGCTTCATTTCGTGGCCCCTGCCGTACCTTCTGCGACCTTCTCAGTCTTTTTCTCGTCGGTCTTCTTCTCGTCGACCTTGGGCTGCTCGGCATCCGGGTCGTCAGCGTCCTTCTTGTCGTCTTTCTTCGCAGACGCGGGCAGCGGTGGAGGCACTGGCGCGGGATCGTTCGGACCCAGCCCCATCAGACCGCGCAGCGCGGCGATCACGTCCTCGCGTGAATCGCGATGCGGACGATAGGTGCGCGCGTCGGTGTTGTTGCCCGGTGGTGGCGGCGGCTCGGGTTTCTCCGCCAGCAGCAGCGGGGTCAGATTGTCTTTGTTGACGACATCGAGCTTGGCTCCGGCCGCGACGAGCGCCTTGATGATCGGCACCTGCCTCGCCTGCACGGCCTGATGCAGCAGATACGAGCCGTCGGGGGCCTTGGCATTCGGATTGGCGCCGGCTCCGAGCAAGGCGTTGATTGCGTCGAGCGGTTCGCGATTGGACGCTTCCCGGAAAGGCGGCGGACCAAGGCGATCGAAACCGGGCCCGGCGCTGAACGCGGCACCGCGGCCGCCGGTCATCGCGACCATCATCGGTGTCTTCCCGACGTTGCCGTTGCCGCGCCCGCCACCGCCACCTCCGCCACGTGCGCCCTTGCCCTCCTTCTTCACCTCAATCGGGCTCCACTCGACCTGCGCACCGTGCGCGAGCATCAGCTTGAGCGCCTCGACGTCGGCCGCGATCGATGCGCGGTAGAAGGGCGACGCGTTGATCTCGTCGGGACAGCAGAGCGTCGTGCTGTGCAGCGTGCCGGTAAACGCCTTGTTCGGATCGGCGCCGCGATCGAGCAGCAGCTTCACGAGATCGAGCGCGGTCAGCGTGTTGGAATGATCGGCGCGCAGCCGCGAGCCATCCTTGGCGCGCATGTCAGTGGTCGCATCGTGCATGTCGACCGCGAAGTAGAGCGAACCGTCATTGGGATCCGCGCCGAGTTCGACGAGCGTCTTCGCGACATCGAATTCATCGTTGACAATGGCGATCATCGTTGCCGTCACGCCATCGCCGTTGGTCAGCTTTGGATCCGCGCCGCCCTTGACGAGCGCCTTGACGACCTCTTCGTGTCCATTGCGCGCAGCGAACATCAGCGCAGTGAAACCACCGGTTGCGTGATCGGCGTGCTTGCGTTCTTCGAGTCCGGTGACGTGCGCCTTGCGATTCGGATCGGCCTTCGCGTCGAGCAGCGCCTGCACCACCGCGGTGTGGCCTTCATTGGCCGCCCACATCAGCGCGGTCTGCTGCTGGAACGTATCCGCGGCGTTGACGTCGGCGCCGGCTTCGAGCAGGAGGCGCACGGTGGCGAGACTCCCGGTGTGCGCGGCGCCCATCAGCGGTGTCTCACCATCCGAGTGCGCCAGCGAAGGATCAGCGCCGGCGCGAAGCAGGGCCTGCACGACCTCGTCTGCGCCCGTGCGGCCCGCCTGCAGCAGCGGCGTGACACCGTACTTGTTTGGCGTGTTGACCTTCGCGCCCGCGGCGATGAGCGCGCGTGTCATCGCGACATCGGCGTGGTACGCAGCCCAGAGCAGCGCCGTCGATCCGTCTCTCGAAGGTTCGTTGACGTTCTCGTGCTTCGCGATCGACGCGCGAACTGCGGCGAGGTCATGGCGTCTCGCGGCGTCGACGACCGCGTTGTCGCCCGCGGCGCGTCCGAGTCCTCCAGGGAAAACAGCAACCAGGGTCAGGAGTGCGAGGAACAGTACGGAATTCCGTGCGGTGTGCATCGTGGCCCCGCCTTTTGACAAGTTGCCAACGAACGGCGACGAAAGAACCCGGTACGAGTTGTGCAATTTTACACCCGGGACGCCCATGTCGCAGCCAGCGTACCTATGCTGTAAGCCTATAACCGGGACGTGCGGAAACGTCCGGCACAGCCGGGCGTTTCTGAGAATTTGCCCGAGATTTGAGCCGCCTTCGGGCACCGCCTTCGGACGAGCACTATGGCGCCCAGGGTACGGCGAGGCCGGCTCCGTGATTACGGGCACGCCTCGGCTACACGGTTCACCGTCGAGACGTTGAGCCCGTTCGCGCCGCCCGCGCCGAGAAGAATGCCGGTGACCGACATCCGCTGACCTGCGAACGTGTCCAGCTTCGTCAAGACGAACTTCAGCGCGATCGTACGCGTGCCGAGTGGACGCGTCGCGTCTTCCGGGACGGAACCCGTCTTGTCGATGCGCACCGGATCGGTCGCGTTGGTCAGCGTCCAGTCGCTTCCGGCCTTGGGCCCGAGACAGCCCACCATCCGCACCAGGGTGTTCGCCGGCAGTTCGCCTGGACCACCTTTGGGAATGATCTGAACGTTGGCGACCGTCTCCGGCGCGAGCTCGGTCGTGCCCGGGGGGAAGCCGTTCGACTTGAGGATGAGCGCGACGAGATCGTTGTAGGCCGACGCGGAGAGCGATCCCGCGGCGGCGCCATTCGGCATGTTCGTGCTGACGAACTTGAGCAGGTCACCGACGGTCTTCTGTGTGTAGCCCTCCCAGAATTTGTCGCCGGTCAGTGGCCGGTTGCCACTGCCGTCGGCTGCGAGCGTGTGGCATCGAGCACAACTCGAACTGAACGTCGCCGTCGCGCGCTCGGCCTGCGCATCTGTGTACACGCCGTCCCAGACGGTTGGGGTCTTCGGTGCCTGCGCGCTGACGAACGCGTTGCCGGCCGCGACGAGGAACACGGCCGACGACAGGGCGAGCAGCGGGCGATGGACGTTGACCATGGTCGCGTCTCCTCGAGAATGACCGCAAGGGTGATAACTCGCGGGGTATTCTACGCACGAAAGACTAAAGACAGGAATCAGGAATCAGGATTGGAGAAAAGCGGAGGACCTGTGCGAGAGGCCATTGCGACTGTGCTCGTTGTTGCCGTCTTCACGGGATCCGCTTCAGGTCAGAGCGGACTGCAGCAGCGGCTCGCGAAAGCCACCAGCCTCGAGTGCGCGTTCTCGGTCGTGGCACGAGGCAACTGGAAGAGCGGCACGGCGAGTGCGGATGTGACGCCGGCGACGCTCACCGTCGCGTTCAAGAACATCAACGTCGACGAAGGCACAGCCGATCTCGAAGGCAAGCTCGGTGGCAGCTCGCTCATCGTCGTTCGTTACTCGAACGACTACCTGCACCTGATGCAGTCGCAGGGTGACGGTCCCCTTTATACGACGACCGTGATCGCGAAGGAATCGAAAGAGGGAAGGCTGATGGCCGTGCACACGCGGCACGAATACACGCAGGTCAGCCTGCCGGGGTTTACGTCACGACCGGAGATGTACGTTGGGGACTGTGCTGTGAAGTAAGCGACGGTGTGGGCCGGGCCTGTTCTCGAGGCCCGGCGTCCTTTCCGATCGCCCCGCTACGTTGTCCGCACGTACTGATTGAACCACTCGATCGTGCGCTTCCACGCCGCGTCAGCCGCGGCTTTGTTGTAGCGCTGCGGTGTCGCGTCGTTGTTGAACCCATGGACGGCGCCAGGATAGATGTGGCCCTCGTATTTCACGCCGGCCGCCTTCAGCGCTGCTTCGTATTCGGGCCACGCCATCACGAGGCGCGTGTCCTCGCCGCCGTGATGAACGAGGACGGCAGCTTTGATCTTCGGTACGTCGGCCGCCGGCGGCGCGCCGCCGTAGAAGGGAGCCGCGGCTGCGAGATCGGCTCCCATGCGCACCGCGAGCTGATTGGCGATCCCACCGCCGAAGCAGAAGCCGGTCACGCCGAGTTTCCCGGTGCTGTCGGGTCGCGACTTGAGCCAGACGGCTGCGGCATAGAGGTCCTCGGCCATCTTCGTGCGATCGACCTTCCCGAACAACTGCCCACCCTTGTCATCGTCGCCTGGATAGCCGCCGACAGAGGTGAGACCATCCGGAGCGAAGGCCATGAAGTTCTCGACCGCCAGCCGTCGCGCGATGTCTTCGATGTGCGGATTCAGTCCACGATTCTCGTGGACGACCAGAATACTGGGCAGCTTGTTCGTGCCGGCTTTGGCCGGGCGGGCCAGATAGCCTTTGATGCTCCCGTTGCCCTGTGGCGAGGGGACGGTCGCGTATTCGGTCTTCAGTCGCGCATCGGTCGGCGACACCTGCTGGGCCGCGGCGTAGTTGGGCATCAACGCTTCGACCATCCCCGTGGCGGCCACGGCGGAGGCCGCAATCTTGTTGACCCGATCCATGAACGCGCGGCGGTCGATTTCACCGTGGATGTACAGGTTGTAGGCCTCGATGGCCTCGGCGGGCATCTGCTGTCGAGTGCTCTCCATCTCAGATCTCCCTGTCATGGCGTGAAAAAGGCTGCAGTGACCCGCGGACAATATCATTCTTGGGCTCGCTTCGCTCGCGCACTCCCACGCATCGGCGAAGGGCTACGGCTGAGCCGGGCGTTTTTCGTCGATTTCTTCGATTGACAGCAGCGTTTGCGGGTGTATCCTCGGCGGCATCGCTCCTCAATCGTCACTCGTCGGCTCGGCTGCGTGAAAGGACCGAAACGATGCCATGGCGTGCCGATCGCTCCTTCGATGAGGATTTCGGAAAGGGCGCTGTCGAATCGGAATTTGATGCGTGGGGGAGTCGCGGCCTGACCGACAACGGCCAGGTGCTGCACGCCATCGCGATCACCGAGGACGTCGTACGAGCCGATCCCGAAGAGATCCTCAGAAGCGAGCACATCCTCGGCGCGGATGACGACGGAACGCCCGGCTAGTCGTCGGCGGGTCTAAAGACCCGCCTGGCGATCGGATCCGATCGCCTCATCAATACCCAGAAACTCACGGTATTCGTACGCCAACCTAACTGCGCCTGGTCTCGTCTAAGCAGCCATTACCAAGATTGTCTTGGTAATGAGACGCTGAGACTATGGCCTCGAAGACGCCCAACGCCCTGCTGCACGGCACGCTCGACGCGCTGATTCTCAAGACGCTCGCCTCAGGTCCGCGCCACGGATACGCAATCGCGAAGTTCATCGAGGATGCCTCCGGCGAAACGGTCGTGGTCGAAGAAGGGTCGCTCTATCCCGCGTTGTACCGGATGGAGCGACGAGGTTGGCTCGAAGCCGAGTGGGGAGAGTCGGAGCTCGGCCGCCGCGCCAAACTCTATCGCCTCACGCGACAGGGGCGAGCACAACTCAACGCCGAGACGGCGACGTGGCTTCAGTTCGTCGCGGCGGTTTCAAAGATTCTGCTCGCCCAATGATTGGTGTTGGTAATCACCGCGGCAGCGGCAATCGCAGCTCCGGCGCTGCGGGCGACGCGGGTCGATCCGGTCGAAGCGTTTCGGAGTGAGTGAAGGTCGCGTATCACGAACATTCGTAGGGCGGGTCTTGCTGTATAGACCGGCCGTGGGAGCCGGGTGGTCCACAGAACAGGACCCGGCCTACGACGAGGCGCTATGAAGCGTTCGTTGCGCTCGTGGCTGTGGCGGGTGCCGATCGATCAGGAGGTCGACGAAGAAATCGGCTTCCATATCGAGATGCGCGCGCGCGAGTTGGTCGAGCGTGGCATGGACCCGCACGCCGCACGTGAAGTGGTGCTCGCACGACTGGGCGATGTCAGCCGGCTCAAACGCACGTGCGTGGATCTTGGACAGCGAAGAGATCGAGAGATGCGCCTCACACAATGGCTCGGTGAGCTCAAAGACGATGTGACGTTTGCGCTGCGGCAACTGCGAGGGGCGCCAGGGTTCACGCTGGTCGC
This sequence comes from Vicinamibacterales bacterium, assembly GCA_035263125.1. GTDB lineage: Bacteria > Acidobacteriota > Vicinamibacteria > Vicinamibacterales > UBA2999 > Gp6-AA40. Next base: position 34,092 of record DATFRP010000197.1, on the reverse strand, counting down.
GGCGATCACGTTGGCGCTCGGCATCGGTGCGAACAGCGCGATGTTTGCGCTTGCGGACGCGACGCTGCTGCGGCCTTTCCCATTTCCCGCCGCCGATCGACTCACCAGGGTCTGGGAGCGATTCGAATCGTTTCCTCGAATCACCGCGTCGTGGCTGAATTTCCGCGATTGGAGCGAACGGTCCCAGACCTTCGAGTCAATGGCGGGGTTTTTCGGTTATCCGCGTCGAATAGCGGCACCTGATGGCACGGTCGAGGAGATCCCCGCGATGCAGGTGACGACGCGCTACTTCGACGTGCTTGGGATTACACCGATCCTTGGCCGTACGTTCGTGCCGAGCGACGTTGCGTTTCCGCCGAACACGATGGTGATCAGTGAAGGGTTGTGGCGCACGCGGTTCGGCGCGGACCCTTCGGTGGTCGGCCGCACGATTCAAGTCGATGGCGGTCCGGTCGCGATTCTCGGGGTCGTCTCCGCCGAAGCGCAAGTCGTGCAGCGCGCTGGCCTATGGACGCTGTGGGCCGAGCTGCCGGGCATGGACGCCCGAGGCCTGCGTTTCATGTCGGTCATTGGACGGCTGAAGCGTGGTATCACCGTCGAGGCGGCGCAAAGCGAGATGACGACGCTCGCCGACACGCTCGCGCGCGAGCTTCCGGGGACGAACAAGGGGCGCGGGATCACCGTCGAGCCGCTGCGCACTGGATTGATTCCGTCCGAAATGCGCCTGACGTCGTTGCTCTTCGTCGGCGTCGTCGGGTTCGTGTTGATGATGTGCTGCGCGAACGTCGCGAATCTGCTGCTCGCGCGCGCGAGCGGGCGCACCCGTGAGATCGCTGTCCGCGCGGCGCTCGGTGCGGGGCGGAGGCGCATCGTCACCCAGATCCTCACCGAGAGCCTGGTGCTCGCGCTGATCGGTGGCTCGCTTGGGCTCGGGGTCGGCGCGCTCATCCTGAGGATCGCGCCCAGCCTGATTCCTCAGGGTGTGTTGCCGCCTGCAGTCACGCTGTCTTTCGATGCGCGGGTCATCGTGTTTTGCGCGGCGACGACGTTTGCGATCGGATTGATTTTTGGTCTCGCGCCGGCGTGGCAGGCGAGCGGCACGTCGCTCGTTCAGGCGACCTCTTCTGAAAGCCGCGGCAGCACGAAGGGAGGAGCACGACTTCGGAGCGTCCTCGTCATCGCCGAAGTCGCCGCTGCGGTCTTGTTGCTGTGCGGCGCGGGCCTGCTGTTGCGCACCTTGATGTCGCTCGACAACGTCGACGCTGGTTACCGCGAGAACAACGTGATCACGTTCCGCGTCAATCTCGAGTACGGCGCCTCCACGTCGCGTTTTCCCAATGAGGACGCGCTGCGTCGCTTCGTCGATGCCGTCGAGCGCGAGGTGCAACGCGTGCCCGGTGTGCGCAGCGTCGGGTGGACGACCGGTCTGCCACTCGACGGTAATTTCTCCAGGATGCCGTTCGACATCGTCGGCAACGAAGCGGCCGCATCGACGGATCGTCCGCTGGCCGACTACCAGCTCGTCACTCCAACGTACTTGCAGACACTCGATATTCCGGTGGTCGCTGGCCGTGGTTTCTCTGACCAGGACTCGGCCATGAGCGTGCCTGTGTGTCTGGTCAGTGAAGGGCTCGTGCGGCGGTATCTGCACACCACGAATCCGATCGGGATGCGGATCGCGATCGGACGAATCCAGCTCGGGTCCTCGCAGCCGATCGTGCGCGAGATCGTCGGTGTCGTGCGGCAGGTGAAGAATCAACCAACAGAAGTCGATGACCCGGCGCAGGTATACGTGCCGTTCGCACAGAACGCGTGGAGCTTTGTCGCGCTCGCTGTGCGGCCACGCAGCGGCCGCGCCGATGCGCTCGTCACGGCGGTGAGGGTCGCAGTCGCGCGCGTGGATAGTGGAGTACCGCTGACGCGCATCAGAACGCTCGACGAGGTGGCGAGAGACGCGACGGCGCGGCCGCGGTTCCGCGCCGTGATGGTGGTGACGTTCGCGGCGCTGGCGCTGCTGCTCGCCATGGTGGGAGTCTTCGGCGTCCTGGCGTACACCGTCGAACAGCGCAGCCGCGAGTTCGGGGTTCGCATCGCGCTTGGGGCGACGCCATGGACTGTCCTCGGTCTCGTCTTGAACGGAGCAGGGCGTGTCATCGCGGTTGGAGTCGCTGTCGGGTTGGTGGTGGCGGCGGCACTCGGTCAGGCGATTGGTTCGTTCCTGTTCGGCGTCACGCCGGTTGATCCGTTGACGTTTGGTGCTGCGACCCTCGTCTCGATCATCACTGCCCTGGTCGCGACAGCGGTGCCCGCGCTGCGTGCCGTACGCGTCGATCCCGTCGTGGCGTTCCGCAGCGAGTGACGTGTGACGAACGAGACACTCGTAGGGCGGGTCTTGCTTTGTAGACCTGCCTTTGACGCCGGGTCCACAGAACAGGACCCGGCCTACGGCGCGTCGAGGCGGTTGGAATGAAACGTTCTCTTCGATCGTGGCTGTGGCGCGTGCCGATCGATCAGGAGGTCGACGAAGAAATCGCCTTCCATATCGAGATGCGCACACGCGAGCTCGTCGAGCGCGGCATGGATCAGAAGGCCGCGCGCCAGGTCGTGCTCGCGCGGCTCGGTGATGTAAGGCGGCTCAAACGGACGTGTGTGGATCTAGGTCGACGGAGAGATCGAGAGATGCGTCTCACACAATGGCTCGGTGAGTTCAAGGACGATGTGAAGTTTGCGATCAGGCAATTGAGAGCGGCGCCCGCTTTCACCGCGGTCGCGGCGATCACGCTGGCGCTCGGCATCGGGGCGAACAGCGCGATGTTCGCGCTCGCTGACGCGACGCTGCTGCGAGCGCTGCCGTACGCCAACGCCGATCGCTTGGCCATGGTCTGGGGGCGTACACCAAAGATTCCCCGGACGGGTGTCTCGCCGAGCGATCTTGGCGATCTCGAGAAACAGACTCAGACGTTCGAAGCGTTCGCGGCGATCATGTTCGGCGCCGGCGGCGGGCCGCTGGTCGAAGCCCCCGACGGATCGTTGCAGAGCGCGGATCGGCAAACGGTGACCGCGCGCTTCTTCGACGTCCTGGGCATCACGCCCGTGGCAGGTCGAACATTCCGCCCGGCCGATGCGGAGCGAGGGGCCGCGCCGGTGGTCGTGATGAGCGAGGGCTTGTGGCGAAGACGGTTTGGTGCCGACCCCGCATTGATTGGACGCACGATCCGTTTGAACGGCCAGCCGTTCGCAGTGATCGGGATCGTGCGCGACGATGTTCAACTCCAGCGCCCCGCGAGCATCTGGTCGCTCCTGCCCGACCTGCCTGAAGCCGGCAGCCTGACTCAGAACATCCCTCGCAACGCGAGGTTCATGCAGGTCATCGGCCGTCTCAAGCCGGGCGTCACGATGGCGGCTGCGCAGGCGGATTTGTCGGTCGTCGCCAACCGACTTGCAGGGGCGTATCCGGAAACGAACGTGGATTGGGGCGTATTCGTCGAGCCGCTGCGGAATGGGGTCATGGGTCGCGATCTGCGGATGACGTCGCTGCTCCTCCTCGGCGTCGTCGGCTTCGTGCTGCTCTTGTGCTGCGCGAACATCGCCAACTTGCTGCTCGCGCGCGGGAGCGCCCGTTCGCGAGAACTCGCCGTCCGTGCGGCGCTTGGCGCAGGCCGATCGCGCATCGTCGTGCAGCTGCTGACCGAGAGCCTCGTGCTTGCGACGCTCGGCGGCATCCTCGGTGCCGCTGTCGGCGCTGCGATTCTCAAAGGTGCGCCCCTCTTGATACCGCCGGGGCTGCTACCGGCAGCACTGTCGGTCGCATTCGACGGACGCGTGGTGATCTTCTGCGCGCTGGCAGCGATGTCGGTCGGCGTGTTGTTCGGCCTCATGCCGGCGTGGCAGGCCACGAGACCTTCACTCCTGCAGGCGATCACATCCGAGAGCCGATCGACCACCGGCCGCGATGGACGGTTTCGCCGCATCGTCGTCGCCGGCGAAGTGGCTGCAGCGGTGCTGCTCCTCTGCGGTGCTGGACTATTGCTGCGCACCATGCTGGTGTTCAGCGGCTTCGATCCCGGGTATCGCGCCGACGGTGACATCGTGCTGACGCTCGACTTCAGCCTGCCTCCTCCGCGGGCGGGCACGCGCTATCCGACCATGCAGTCGTACACGCAGTTCTACGATGCGGCGACGCGCGACGTGAGCGCGATCCCGGGCGTGCGCCGGTTCGGATGGTCGACGGGCCTCCCGTGGGGAACGACGGAGATAGGGCGCCTGCGATTCGAGATCGCCGGTGATCCGCCGGTGCCCGCAGCGAATCAGCCCTCGGCGGATTTGCAGGCGGCGAGCCCAGGCTACTTCACCACGCTCGACCTTCCGATCGTCGCGGGCCGCCCTTTCGACGAACGTGATGCTGGTGACAGCCCGCTCGTCTGCATCGTCAACGAAGCGTTCGTCCGGCAGCACCTGGCAGGCAGAGATCCGATCGGGGCTCGCGTGGTGATCGGCATCGACATTCCAGGCGTCATGGCGCCAATGCCGAGAGCAATCGTCGGCGTCGTCCGTCAGCTGAAAGATCGGATGGACGAGCCCTATTCGCCGTTGGTGGTGTACGTGCCTCTGACGCAGCTTCCGTTGTCAGACACCTACCTGGTCGTTCAAGCGACGTCGGGGCCGGTGCAGTCGTTGATCACCCCGATTCGCGATGCGATCGCGCGGATCGACAGGGACGTGCCGGTGCGCAGGGAACGAACGCTGACCGATCTCGCCAACCTGACGACTGCGCCGCACCGTTTCCGTGCGGTCATGGTCGGCACGTTTGCCGCGCTCGCTCTTGCACTGGCGATGGTTGGGATTTTCGGCGTGCTCGCGTATTCGGTAGAGCAGCGCACGCGTGAGCTCGGCGTTCGAATCGCGCTGGGCGCGAGAACCGCCGACGTCCTGCGATTGATCGTCGGTGGCGCCGCACGCATGGTCGGTGTGGGCGGGGCGATCGGACTCGGGGCCGCGGCGGCGTTGGCGCAGACGATTTCAAGTTTCCTGTTCGGTGTGCGGCCGTTGGATCCCACGACGTTCGCGACGGTGGCAGCCGTGCTCGTGCTGACGGCGACAGTTGCGGCCGCGGCGCCGGCGTGGCGTGCGACACGAGTGGATCCCGTCGAAACCTTCCGAAGTGAGTGACGTGTGACGAACAACACACTCGTAGGGCGGGTCTTGTTTTGTAGACCCGCCGGGGCAGCCGGGTCCAAAGAGCAGGGCCTGGCCGACAAGTGTGCGCTATGAGGCGCTCACTTCGATCGTGGCTCTGGCGGGTTCCCGTCGATCGTGAAGTCGACGAAGAAATCGCGTTCCACGTCGAGATGCGGATGCGCGAACTGGTCGAGCGTGGAGTCGACCCGAGGGCAGCGCGCGAGATCGTCCTCGCGCGGGTGGGCGACGTCACTCGCCTGAAACGCACGTGCGTGGACCTTGGCAGAAGGCGGGATCGTGAGATGCGACTGACGCAATGGCTCGGTGAGGTGAGAGACGACGTGCGATTCGCGCTGCGGCAGTTGCGGCGGGCGCCGGCGTTCACGCTGATCGCCACGCTCACCCTCGCGCTCGGCATCGGCGCCAACGGCGCGATCTTCGCGCTGGCCGATGGCATTCTGATTCGTCCGCTGCCGCTTCGGGATCCCGATCGGGTGTTCCTGGTGTCCGAACAGTTCGCCGCGCTGCGGGGGTGCTGCGCGGCCGTCGCGCCCCTGAACCTTCGCGACTGGAACGAGCGGAACCGGACGTTCGAGGGCATGGCCGGCATGGCGTACGGGGGCGGTACTCGCACGATTGTCGGCGCCGACGGTACGGTCGAGCAGGTGATCGGCTGGCGCGTGACGGCGCCATTCTTCCAGGTCCTCGGGGTGACACCGATCGTGGGCCGTGTGTTCGTACCGAATGACGTCGCATCGAATCTCGACGTGGTGGTGCTCAACGAAACGTTCTGGCGCGCGCGATTCGGCGCGGACCGTGGAATCGTTGGACGCACCTTCCAGATCGATGGGCGACCGTTCACCGTCATCGGTGTTGTTCCAGAAGCCGCGCAGGTACTGGCGCCGAGCAGATTCTGGACGCCCTATGTGCCGGTGCCGGGGCTCGACGAACGGGCGCTCCACTTCATGCGCGTGTTCGGTCGGCTGAAGCCTGGCGTCAGCGAACAGGCGGCGCGAGACGACATGACGGCGATCGGTGACGCGCTCGCGCGAGAGTATCCCGCCACCAACAAGGGTCGCGGCGTCAGGGTCGATCCGCTACGCGAGTGGGTGATCCGCTCGGACGTGCGTCTAACTTCCGTGCTGTTGCTCGGCGTTGTCGGCGTGGTGCTGCTGATGTGCTGCGCCAACATCGCGAATCTGCTGCTCGCGCGGACGACCGTTCGCGCGCGCGAGCTCGCGGTGCGATCGGCACTGGGTGCGGGACGGGTGCGAATCGTGACGCAGATCCTGACCGAGAGCATCGTGCTCGCCGCCATTGGCGGCGTGATCGGACTGGCAGTCGGCGCCGCGATCCTCGAGGTGGCTCCGGCTGTGATCCCCGAGGGACTGCTGCCACCGGCGATCGCGTTCACATTCGATGGACGCGTAATCGCGTTCTGTGCCGTGAGCGCATTCGCCGTCGGCGTGCTCTTCGGGCTGGCCCCGGCATTCCAGGCGACCGGCCGTTCGCTCGTGCAGGTGATCGGCTCGGAAAGCCGCAGCGCGACGGGCCGCGACGGAAAATTCCGGAGCCTGCTCGTCGCCGCGGAGGTGGCGACCGCGGTGCTGCTCCTGTGTGGTGCCGGCTTGTTACTGCGAACGTTGATGGCCGTCGAGCGGCTCGATGCGGGGCACGGCGCTGAGAATGTCCTGACGGTCCAGCTCAATCTGCCTGGTGGTGTCCCCGGCTCGGGATATCCCACGCGCGAGTCGATGCAGCGGTTCTACACCGCAGTCGAACAGCAGCTCGCGATGTCGCCCGCGGTCAGCGGCATCGGCTGGGGACGGGCGCTTCCGCTCGACCACCAGTTCATTCACGAGATGACGTTCGAAGTGGTTGGTGACCCGCCGCGCGATCTCAATAGCCGGCCCACCGCTGATATCCAGATCGTCAGCCCGACGTTTTTCACGACACTGGAGATTCCGATGGTGCGTGGACGCGCGCTCACCGATCGCGACACACCGGAGAGTCAGCCGGTGTGCCTGGTGAACGAGGCGTTCGTGCGGACCGTCCTGAACGGACGCGACCCCTTGGGCAAGCGAGTCGCGCTCAGGAGGGTAGGCGCACTGGAATCACGCGAGCCGATCGTGCGTGAAATCGTCGGCGTCGTGCGGCAGGTCAAGGGACAACCGGTCGAACTGGAAGAGCCCGTACACATTTACGTGCCGCTTGGACAGGACGTCAGCGTCAGTGCGTCGCTCGTCGTTCGACCGGCACGTGGGAATGCCGACGCGCTCGCGCCGATCGTGCGCGCTGCGGTCGCCCGCGTGGACAAGACGGTCCCGGTGACACGCGTCCGCACGATGCAGGACATCGCATGGCAGTCCTCGTCCCCGCAACGTTTCCGCGCGGTGCTCGTCGTCGTGTTCGGCGGGCTCGCTCTTGTGCTCGCGATGGTCGGCGTCTTCGGTGTGCTCGCGTATGCCGTCGAGCAGCGGACGCGTGAGTTCGGCGTTCGCATCGCACTCGGCGCCACCGCCGCGACCGTGTTGAAGATGGTCTTGACCAGTGCCGCTCGCGTGATCGGGACCGGCGCGCTGATCGGTCTCGGGCTGGCTGCGGTGCTCGGTCAATCGATTGCGACGTTTCTCGTTGGCGTCCCCTCAATCGATCCGCTGACGTTCGGCACCGTCATCCTCGTGCTGGGCGTGACGGCCGCCATCGCCGCGGTGGTCCCCGCGCTGCGTGCTTCGCGCGTCGATCCTATCGAAGCGTTCCGGAGTGAGTGACAGCGGCAGTGTAGGCCGGGTCCTGCCTTTTGGACCCGGCGTTCGCGGCGGGTCGATATGAAGCAGTCCTTACGTTCCTGGCTGTGGCGTGTGCCGCTCGATCAAGAGGTGGACGACGAGATCGCGTTCCACATCGAGATGCGGACGCGCGAGTTGGTCGAGCGCGGCGTCGATCCAACGACCGCGCGCGAGATCGTGCTGGCACGGCTCGGCGATCTCAGCCGGTTGAAGCGGACATGTGTCGACCTTGGCAGACAGCGAGATCGTGAGATGCGTATCACGCAGTGGTGTGAAGAATTCCGTGACGATGTCCTCTGCGCGTTGCGCCAGATGCAAGCGTCGCCAGCGTTCACGATGGTGGCGGCCCTGACCCTTGCGCTCGGCATCGGCGCCAACAGCGCGATCTTTGCGCTCGCGGATGCCACGTTCCTGCGGCCGCTGCCGTTCACGCAGCCACAGGATCGGCTGGTGATGATCTGGGAGCGATACCCGAACGGGTTTCTCTCACCGGTCACGCCGCTCGACTTCAACGACTGGGCCGATCAGAACCGAACGTTCGACGCCATGGCCGCACTCAGCGGTGCGCTCGTGACGCTGAATGCTCCCGACAGTGCACCCGAGCAGATCAGCGCGCAGGCGGTGACCGCACGGTTCTTCGACGTGCTCGGCGTGACGCCGATCGCGGGTCGTACGTTTCTGCCATCCGATGCCGCCACTCCAAACGTCGTCGTCCTCAACGAAGGTTTGTGGCGACGACGGTTTGGCGCCGATCGGACGATCGTCGGGCGATCGATCGTCATCGGTGGACGCGCCACCACAGTGATCGGTATCGTGCCGAACGAGTTCCAGGTTCTTCCCGCCCTCAACTCGACCAACACGCCAACCGGCCTGTGGTTGTTCAACGAGCCTGCTCGTGAGGGTGTGTCGATGCGGCGCTCGCACATCCTTCGTGTGATCGGTCGCATCAAGCCCGGTCTCTCGTTCGACGCTGCGCAGCGTGACATGACCGCGATCGGCAGCCGTAACGCGGAGCTGTTCCCCGATACCAACAAGGGGCACGACCCTACGCTGCAGCCGATGCGCGAAGCACTCATCGGATCCGAAATGCGGCTGACGTCGATGCTGCTGCTCGGCGTCGTCGGCTTCGTGCTGTTGATGTGCTGTGCCAACGTGGCGAACCTGCTGCTGGCCCGCACGTCGGCGCGGACTCGCGAGCTGGCCGTGCGTGCGGCACTGGGCGCGACGCGCCGCCGCATCTTCGCGCAACTGCTGACGGAAAGCCTCGTGCTCTCCACGCTCGGGGGAGTCCTGTCGCTGGCGGTTGGCTGGGCGATTCTTCGTTCCGCGCCGTCTCTCGTACCGCCCGGCGTACTGCCTGGCGCAGTTGCGCTGTCGTTCGATGCGCGCGTGATTGCGTTCTGCGCCGTCACAGCGTTCGCGGTTGGCCTGGTGTTCGGCCTCGCTCCCGCCTGGCAGTCCATCGGATGTTCGATGATGCAGACCATCGCAAGGGACAGCCGGACGACAACGCGCGGTGGAACGTTCAGACACGCGCTCGTCGTCGCCGAAGTGGCCGCGGCCGTACTCGTTTTGAGTGGAGCGGTCCTGCTGCTGCGCACGCTGATCGCCCTGCAGCACATGGATGCCGGCTATCGCGCACAGGCCGTGCTGACGATGCTGGTTACTCTGCCGATGCCGGGCCCGGGCGGCCTGAGTCGTTACGCGACACCCGAGTCGCTGAAGCGCTTCTACGACGCGATCGAAGAAGAAGTGAGCCGCGAGCCGGGTGTGCGCCGCGTCGCCATCGGCAGCTCGCTGCCGCTCGACGGCGCCTGGTTCGGTCAGGCATTCGACATCGACGGCGACCAGCCCAAGCCTCCGGCGGCACGTGACACCGCCGTGTATCAGATGGTGAGCCCCTCGTACTTCGAGACGCTGGACATTCCGATCGTCAAAGGGCGCGCGTTCGCCGACACCGACATCAGCGACGGCATGCAGGTGTGCATCGTCAGCGAAGCGTTCGTGCGCCGGTATCTCGGTGGCCGTGACCCGATCGGTATGCGGCTCGCGGTTCCTCGCATCCTGTTCGCCGGCAATCCCGCGCTCGCGGCGATGGCGCCACCGGTCCGGGAGATCGTCGGGGTGGCGCGGCAGGTGAAGGTGGCTCCAACTGAGCCCGACCCGGTGCCGCAGCTCTACGTACCAGTCGCGCAGAACGCCTGGTACATGGCGACGATCATCGTCCGTCCCTCGAGCGGACCTGCTGCCGCACTGCTGCCGTCGGTGCGCGCGGCGATCGCCCGCGTGGACGAAGAGCAGGCGGTCTCGCGAGTGAGGACGATCGACGTCGTCGCCGCTGAGGCGACGGCACGCCCGCGATTCCGGGCAGTACTCGTTGGTACGTTTGCCGCGCTCGCGCTGATGCTCGCGATGGTCGGGGTGTTCGGCATGCTGGCGTACTCGGTGCAGGCGCGCATGCGCGAGTTCGGCGTTCGCATCGCACTGGGGGCCGGCGCGCGTGACGTCGCGCGCCTCGTGTTTGGCAGTGCCGCGCGGCTGACAGCGATCGGGCTCGCCATCGGATTGATCGCCGCGGCGGTGCTCACCCGGTGGATCAGCACGCTCGTGTATCCGATTGCGCCGCTCGATCCGGTGACGTTCGCGGCCGTCCCGCTGGTGCTGATCATCACCGCCGCGATCGCGGTTGCTGCGCCCGCCTGGCGCGCGGCGCGTGCCGATCCCGTGGAAGCGTTTCGGAGCGAATAGGTTGAGCAGGTAACGGAGATGACGGAGAAAACGGATTAACAGGAGAAACGGAGCAGCGGAGAACATTTTGTTCAAAAGAGCTCCGTTTCGTTTCTCCTGTTTATCGGTTTCCTCCGTACTCTCGGTTTCCTGCAGGCGAGCAATCGAATGAAGCGCTCACTCCGTTCGTGGCTCTGGCGCGTGCCGATTCGCCAGGAGGTGGACGAAGAGATCACCTTCCACATCGAGATGCGGACGCGCGAGTTGATCGAGCACGGCGTCGATCCAAAAACGGCGCGCGACATCGTGCTGGCGCGACTCGGCGACGTCACGCGCCTCAAACGCACGTGCGTCGACCTTGGCAGAAAGCGGGATCGTGAGATGCGCATCACACAGTGGCTCAGTGAGCTCAGAGACGACGTGAAGTTTGCGGTCAGGCAGTTGAAAGCCTCGCCGGGCTTCACTCTGGTCGCAGTGATCACGCTGGCGCTCGGTATCGGCGCCAACAGCGCGATGTTCGCGCTCGTCGACGCCGCGCTGCTGCGGCCGCTGCCCTTTCCCGATCAGGATCGACTGACGGTCGTATGGGAGCGATTCAAGGCATTCCCGCACGTGGCCGTCTCATCGGCGAATCTTCGTGATTGGATCGAACGCAATCGCACGTTCCAATCGATCGCGGGAGGTCTTGGCTTCCCACGGCGAATGGCTGCCGGCGACGGCACTGTCGAAATGATTCCTGCGATGCAGGTCACTACTCAGTACTTCGACGTGCTGGGCGTCAAGCCGATCCTCGGGCGGACGTTTCGGCCGAGCGATGTCGCGATGCCGCCGAACGCGGCGGTGATGAGCGAGGGACTCTGGCGGACGCGGTTCGGCGCCGATCCAGGCGTGGTCGGGCGAACGGTTCAACTCGACGAATTTCCGTTCACCATCCTCGGCATCGTTCCCGCGGAGGCGCAGAGTGCCGGCGGCGCCGCCCGTCTCTGGACGCTGTTTGCGGATCTGCCAGGCATGGACACGAGAGGTCTCCACTTCTTTCGCGGCATCGGACGACTCAAACCCGGCGTCACGCTCGACGCGGCGCAGAACGACATGACGACGATCGCCGAGTCGCTCGCGCGCGAGTTCCCGGCGACCAACAAGGACCGCGGCGTCACTGTGGAGCCGATGCGGAGCAGTGTGATCGGACGGGAGATGCGCCTCACCTCGTTGCTGTTCCTCGCCGTGGTCGGATTCGTACTGCTGATGTGCTGCGCGAACGTCGCCAATCTGCTGCTCGCTCGTGCGAGCGGCCGTGCACGCGAGATCGCCGTGCGTGCCGCACTCGGCGCCGGGCGTCGCCGCATCGTCGCGCAGATTCTCACGGAGAGCCTCGTTCTCGCTGCCATCGGAGGCGTGCTCGGGTTGGCGGTCGGCGCGGCGATCCTGAAGACCGCGCCCAGCGTGATTCCCGCCGGCGTGCTTCCGTTGGCGGTGACCCTCGCGTTCGATGCGCGCGTCGCGCTGTTCTGCGGTGTGACCGCGGGCGTCGTCGGCCTTCTCTTCGGTCTGGCTCCGGCGTGGCAGGCGAGCGGGATCTCGCTCATTCAGGCGACGTCGGCCGAGAGTCGTACGACGACCAGAGGTGCAGGACGACTTCGCAGCCTTCTGGTGATCGGCGAGATCGCGGCCGCCGTACTGCTGTTGTGCGGCGCAGGCCTGCTCCTTCGTACGCTCATCACGCTCGACAACGTCGATGCCGGATACCGGGCCGAGAGCGTGGTCACGATACGCGTCAACCTGGGATACGGACTGCCGACGTCGCAGTTTCCCGACGCCGACGCGCTGCGGCGATTCTTCGATGCCGTCGAGCGGGAGGTGGCCGCGGTGCCGGGCGTGAGAAGTGTCGGCTGGTCGAGCGGGCTGCCGCTCGAGGGACCCGCGCTCGGCGGATTCGGCTTCGACATCGTCGGAGAGGGGAACGCAAACCCGACGGATCGTCCGATCGCCGACTACCAGCTCGTGACGCCCACCTATCTGCAGACGATCGACGTGCCTGTCATCGCAGGACGCGGATTCACGACGCAGGACAGCGCCGCGAGCGTTCCAGTGTGTCTGGTCAGTGAGGGCCTGCTCCACCGCTACCTGCAAGGGAGAAATCCCGTCGGCACACGGATCGCGATCAAGCCGATGCAACTCGGGCCGGCGGCGCCGATCGTGCGGGAGATCGTCGGCGTCGTGCGTCAGGTGAAGGGTACGCCCACCGAGGTCGTCGAGACACCGCAGGTGTATGTCCCGATGGCGCAGAACCCGTGGAGCTTCGCCGCACTGGCAGTGCGGCCGGCCGGTGGACGCGGCGACGCGCTCGTGCCGGCGATCAGGGCGGCAGTGGCACGTGTGAATCGAGGCGTCCCCACGACGCTCGTCAGGACTCTCGATGACGTTGCCCGAGAGGCGACGACGCGCCCCCGATTCCGCGCCGTGATGGTGGTGACGTTTGCCGTACTCGCACTGGTGTTGGCGATGGTAGGGGTGTTTGGCGTGCTGGCGTACACGGTCGAACAGCGGAGCCGCGAGTTTGGGGTGCGTATCGCGCTGGGTGCTCGTCCAGTCGACGTGTTGAGTCTGGTCTTGAACGGCGCCACACGTGTGATCGCCGCCGGCGTCTTCATCGGTCTCGTGTCCGCAGCCGCACTTGGTCAGACCGTCAGCGCGTTTCTGTTCGGCGTCCGCCCGGTCGATCCAGTGACCTTCGGAGCCGTGACCCTCGTTCTGATCGTGACAGCGATCGTCGCGATGGCGGCGCCCGCAATACGCGCCGCACGCGTCGATCCGGTCGAGGCGTTTCGGAGCGAATAGACGCTCGTAGGGGCCGGCTTCAGCCGGCCCTGCGACGGGCGACAGTGTAGGCCGGGTCCTGCTCTTGGATCCGGCGTCGTGGTGGGTCGATATGAAACGGTCCTTGCGTTCGTGGCTCTGGAGTGTGCCGCTCGATCAAGAGGTGGACGAGGAGATCGGCTTCCACATCGAGATGCGGACACGCGAACTGATCGAGCGCGGCGTCGATCCACAAACGGCTCGCGAGATCGTCCTCGCGCGGGTCGGCGATGTCACTCGCCTCAAACGCACGTGCATCGACCTTGGCAGAAAGCGAGAACGTGAGATGCGTATCACTCGATGGCTCGAAGAGGTTCGCGACGATGTGACCGGTGCGTTCCGCCAGATGCGCGTGTCACCGGCATTCACCGGGGTGGCGGTGTTGACGCTCACGCTCGGCATCGGCGGCAACAGCGCCATCTTCGCGCTCGCCGACGCGACGTTCCTGCGTCCGCTGCCGTTTACGTCACCGGCCAGCCGACTGGTGATGTTGTGGGAGCCCAATAACGGCCTTCTCATTCAGACAACGCCGCTCGATTTCAAGGATTGGGCCGAGCAGAATCGCACCTTCGACGCGATGGCAGCCTTCTCATATGTCGGCCCGGTGGGGCTGGCCGGCGTCGATGGAACGACCGAGCTGGTGTCGTCGCAATCGGTGACGGCGCGATTCTTCGAGGTGCTCGGCGTGACGCCAGTGGCGGGGCGTACGTTCCGGCGATCGGACGACGGCACGGGCGTCGTCGTGCTCAGCGAAGCGTTCTGGAGGGATCGGTTTGGTGCCGACCCGACACTCATCGGTCGCCCGATTACACTCGGCGGCCGGTTGCAGACCGTGATCGGCATCGTCCCAAGTCGATTTCAGGTCGTCCCTGCCAGCATGAGTCAGAACTCCACGATCTCGGCGCCGAGCGTGTGGACGCTCTTCAACCCGACACGCGCGCAGGGCCCGTTTCTTCGAGGCGCACATTACCTGTTCGTCGTCGGTCGAATCCGCGACGCCGTCTCCATGGACACCGCACAGCGCGATGTCGCTGCGATCGCCGCACGGAACGAGGAGCTCTACCCGTCGACCAACAAAGGACACGGCGTAGTGCTGCAGCCGTTGCGTGATGCGCTCGTCGGATCGGAGATGCGCCTCACCTCGATCCTGCTGCTCGGCGTCGTTGGCTTCGTGCTGTTGATGTGCTGCGCCAACGTCGCGAACCTGCTGCTCGCGCGCACATCAGCCAGGGCTCGTGAGATCGCCGTGCGCTCGGCCCTCGGGGCGACGCGTCGTCGTGTGGCGCGGCAACTGCTCACCGAGAGCCTCGTGCTCGCGGCAATGGGCGGCCTCTTCGGCGTTGGCGTCGGCTATGCGATTCTGCGCGCCGCACCGTCCGTCGTTCCGCCGGGCTTGTTGCCGAGTGCGGTCATGCTCACGTTCGATGGTCGTGTGATCGGTTTCTGCGCGATCACGTCGCTCGTCATCGGGGTTCTGTTCGGGCTTGCTCCGGCATGGCAGCCGACGGGAGCGACGGTCGCACACGCGATCGCGATCGACCACCGAACAACGACACGCGGCGGACGGTTCCGAGGCGTCCTCGTCGTCGCGGAGGTGGCCGCCGCCGTGATCGTGCTGGCAGGCGCCGGGCTCCTGCTGCGCACGTGGGTCGCGCTGCAGTCCATGGATCCCGGGTACCACGCGAGGAACGTGCTGACGACGACGATCAATCTGCCGATGCCGAATCCAAACGCGCCGAGCCGCTATGGGACGCCCGATCTCGTCGATCAGTTCTATAACGCGGTCGAGCGTGAGGTCGGTCAATTGCCCGGCGTCGCGAGTGTCGCCTGGGGTGGTGCCGTGCCGCTCGATGGCGCATGGAACTACATGCCATTCGCAGTCGACGGAGATCCTCCAAAGCCTGCAGCGACACGCGACCTCGCCGCCTATCACATGGTGAGCCCGACGTACTTCCGCACGTTGGATATTCCAATCGTGCGAGGTCGCGGCTTCACTGGCGCCGATGGTCGCGACGGCCTGCAGGTGTGCATCGTCAATGAGGCATTCGTGCAGCGCTATCTCGGAGACCGCGATCCGATCGGGATGAGAATCGCTGTGGATGCGATGTCGTTTTCATCAACGCGACCAGTACTGCGGGAGATCGTTGGCGTGGCGCGACAGGTCAAGCTCTTTCCGGCGGAGACGACGCCGATGTCGCAGATTTACGTGCCGCGCGCGCAGAACCCCTGGTACTTGTCGTCGCTCATCGTCAGGCCAGCGAGCGGTTCGGGGGAGGCGCTGACATCAGCAGTGCGTGCCGCGGTCGCTCGCGTAGACAAGGATCGCCCGCTCGGACGCATCAGAACGATCGACGTCGTTGCGTGGGAGGCGATGTCGCGCCAGCGCTTCCGTGCCGTGCTCGTCGGCACGTTCGCGGCTCTCGCGCTTGGACTCGCGATGGTCGGAGTATTTGGCGTCCTTGCGTACTCGGTGCAGCAGCGGGTGCGTGAATTCGGGATTCGAATCGCGATCGGAGCCGGTGCTCGTGACGTACTGCGTTTGGTTTTCGGGGATGCAGCGCGTCTGACCGGGATCGGAGTCGTGATCGGGCTTGCCTCCGCCGCGGGCCTCAGTCGATGGTTGGCGACGATCGTTTATCCGGTCGCGCCCCTTGACCCGGTCACCTTCACGATGGTGCCCCTCGTGTTGGCCCTGACCGCCGCTGTTGCCGTCGCAGCCCCCGCCATTCGCGCGATGCGTGTTGATCCGATCGTGGCGTTTCGCAGCGAGTAGAATAGGCTGGACCCTTATTCCTCCTCGACTTTCGCTACCCCCCGGCGCAGAATTACGGCTGGGCTTGGGCCGAATGACCAGAACGTCTGAAAGAGGTGGGTGAGCGTCCGACCAAAGAGCAATGCCAGACCAGAATGATCCGCGAGCGAAGGGGACGCGAGCTACGCCAGTCCCCGATTTGATTGAGCGCTATCGTGTTCGCCGCGATGCGTGGATTGCGCAGGCCGATGAGCTGGCGCGATTGCGTGACGAAGTGCGGGGAGCGGCGGAACGCGAGGCGATGGAGATCGTCACCGCAGCGCGCCGCGATGTGCGTCAAGTCATCATGGAAGCGCGGCGCGAGCTTCTGGTCCTGTCTGCCCAAGTGCAGGCGGCATTGGGCGAGAATGGCAGGCTCGATCCCTCGGCACTTCTCAATCGCGGAGCGTCGCAGGCCGGATCTGGGATGCCGTCGCTCGCCGCGGGCGATCGCCCGACCGGCGCCTTAGTGCCTCAAGAAGCTGTCAAGACGATGCTCGACGAAGCGCGCGCCGACATGGAGGCGCTCGCGAGGGACGCGAAGACCGTTCCGTTCCAGGCGACGACACTAGCCAGTGGCCCCGTCGTCGATCACCCGGCGGCGTTGCCTCGAGGATCGGCGGTCGAGACGCCGCCACCGAGCCTCCTGGACGCTGCCCATGTCAGGGCCTTCGACTCGCTTCCCAAGAAAACCTTCGAATTCGCCCCGTCGAAGATGCTCGACCCGGCGTCTGCCAAAACGTTCGACGTCTCTCCGACCAGGCCCTTCGACACTGCTCAGGGCAAGTCCTTCGACTCCGCCCCGGCAAAGCCCTTCGACTCCGCTCCGGCCAAGCCCTTCGACTCGGCTCCAGTCAAAAAAGTCGAGTTCACGCAAGCCAGGCCCTTCGAGTCCACTCAGAGCAAGCCTTTCGACGCTGCTCAAGGCAAGCCGTTTGATCTCTTTCAGAGCAAGCCTCTCGATCTGACGCAGGGCAAGTCCTCTGAGCAGGTTCAGACCAGGTCCTTCGACTTTCCTCAAGGGAGGCCTCCGGTCGAGCGTCGCCCGATCGACTCGATGAAGGGGAGCACGCTCAGCGACTCGCCGGGCAAGGACGACAGTTACCGATCGGACGTCATTTTCGAATCGGTCGCCAGATTGGCAGCGGCGAGGTCAACCGAGTCGTCAACGTCCAGCGTATTACTTTCGTCAGCATTTCCAAGCGATTCTGTCGCCGTTCCCGCGGGACGATCGCTCCGCACGTTCGTCGCGCTCTTGGCGGTGGTAGGAGTATTGTCTGGCGGATCGTACTGGTGGCTCCGCGGGCGAACCTCGACGCCCGACAGCGATACGCGCGCGCGGACTTCGGAGCCCGCTGGAAAGATCGCGGCGTCGTCGCCACCCGCAGCGACTGCTCCAATCGTCCCGGTGAAAGAAAGCAAGGCCGAGGAGAGCAAGCCGTCGCCATTGTCGGTCAGTGTCGAAGCGCGGCGCTCCTCCTGGATCAAAGCCACGGTCGATGGCAAGTCGGATGACGGTCGAATGTACGCCGCGGGCGAAACGCTGCAGTTGAACGCTGATCGCGGCATCATGCTGCGCGTCGGTGATGCAGGAGCGGTGTATGTATCGGTGAACAAGGGCGCTCCGACTGTGGTTGGTCGGAATGGCGTGGCCGCGACGAGGCAGTTTGTGGTTGGTTCCCTCCCGGAAAACGCACCGCCGGCTGCTGCGAGATCTGTCGCTGCGCCACCCATTGTTGCCTCAGTCCCGATTCCCGGCCTCCCTCCGTCCCAGACGCCACCGAAGGTGGCCGCGGGTTCTCCGTTTCCACCGATTCCGGTCCCGCTGGTCCAAACGCCTCCATTCCCCAATACGCCACCGGTCCAGCCGAGTCCCGCGCCCGCGCCCGTTACCCGCAATGAGTCACCTTCTGTGCCGCTGCCAAGGACCGAAGCGGCGACGGTACCTCCGCCCCCTGCGCCTGTACCGGCACCGAATACCGCAGTAAACAACTCGCCGACCAACGCGATCGTTTCCGCCGCACGTCAGTGGCTCGAGGCCTATCAGCGGCAGGAACGTTCGGCGATGGCTGCGCTTTCGACCGACGGCCTGCAGCTGGCTGACGAGCGCCGAGCCGACGAAAAGTTTCCTGCCGGCGTCGCGGTCAGTCGCAGTCTGGACAGGGTGAGCGTACAGATCGCCGCCGACACTGCAGTCCTCACGGCGGTGATGACGGAGAAGGGTGACGCGGGAACACACGTTTCACCAGTGTCGCAGGTGTGGGTGTTGAGCGGCGGGCAGTGGCGGGTACGTCAGGTGCGGCTGGTCAGCGAAGCGCGGCTCAACCAGATCTTCCGGTGATCGATTTCAACCTATCGATCTGACTCGGATCGTCTTCAAGCGTCTGTCTCTCAAAAGGTTAGGCTCCGCCGTATAATGCGGCAAGTCGTGTCCCCCTTCGAGGATCGCATCAACGAGGTTCTGAATCGCACGTTCGATGCACTTCGCTCGCGCGTTGAGGCCGATTTGGAGGCGTGCCGCACGGAGCTGACCCGTGCTGCGTCCCAGGAAGGCACTCGAATTGCGAGCGAAGCGGCTGAAATTACGGCCGAGACCAAACGCGCCGCCGAGCGTCAACTAGCCGAATGGCGCGAGACCGCAACCCGTGAGGCGAAAGAACGCGAGCGCAGCATCGAGGCCCGCGAGCGCCATGCGGAAGCGCGCGAGCACGATGCCGAATCACGGGAACGCGATGCTGATACACGAAGGCAGGAGGCAGAAGCCAGGCAGCAGGCGACAGAAAAATCGCTCGAGGATCTGCGACGCTCGCTGGACGAATCGCGGCAACAAGGACGGGTGGACGTCGACACCGCGAAGGAGGAAGTCGAGGCCGCGCGGCGGGACGCGGAGGCGGCACGGCGGGAGGCGGCATCAGCACGCGAGGATGTCGCTGCCGTACGCCACGAGATCGGTTCCGTCCGTAGTCAACTCGAGCAGGCCCGGCGTCAACTCGACGAGCGGCTTCAGCAGATCGACCAGTTGGAACAGGACATTTTCGGATTCCTCGAAGCGCTCGACCAGGCTGCACGGTTGCCCGCGGCGATCCGTGAGCTCGATCGGGCCGGTTCTCTTCATGACGCGCTCGACGGGTTGGTGCAGTTTGCCGCCCGAGAAGCGGGCCGCGCGGCGGTGTTCGTCGTGAAAGGTGATCGCGTGAACCAGTGGCGCTCGGTCGGCTTCGGCTCGGCCTCGGGATCGCCGCTCGAGGTCCATGCGGGCGAGAGTCTCTTCGCGGAGGCGCTCCGTGGTGAGCGGGCGGTATCCAGGGATGATGCGCTTCCGGCATTTGCGGCGGGCGCAGGATCGCGGTACGCGATCGCCACCCCATTGACGGTCGGGGGGGCGGTCGTTGCCATCCTGTATGCAGATGGTCCCGACGCCGATAAGAAGGGTGAGCCCCTCTGGCCAGCCAGGCTCGATGTGCTGGCCCGGTATGCCGGTCGGATGCTCGAATCGATCACGATCCGACAGGCGGCAGGACTCTCCGTGTCGGGGTCCTCGAATGCCGTGTCGTCGAAGTCTGATCATCCCCCCGCTGGGAGTGTCCAGTGAAGCAGGTCACGATCTCCTTCGCATTCGCGGTGGTCGCGCTGCATTTTGTGGGCGCTGCTCAGAAGCCGACCGACGAGCCCCGGGGTGACGAGGCCACTGTCCGCCTTGTCGCTACCCGTCATCCTCCGCTTCCGATCGAACGGTCGCAGTACTGGTTCGTCCAGGACGTGTCGTTGCCAGGTCGCGGCGTCAACGACCCTGCGCTTGCGCGCTTCGCGCGCGGCGTCAAGTCGATTGCCGACGGGAACTACGCCGCCGGTCTTCCGCTTGTCAACGACTCCGCGCTGGCGAGCACGCTGATGGCCGACTACGCTCGCTACTACACAGGTGTGGCGCTCGCGGGACTCTCTCGATGGGCGGATGCCGACACGGTGCTGTCCGCGCTCGCGTCTCGGCCGCTGAAGGGGTATCTCCGGGAGGCCGTTCCCATGCGTCTCGCGGAGGTTGCGCAGTCGCGTCAGGACGGTGCACGGGCCGAGAAGATTCTTCGCGATATTCCGATCGACGAGGTCACGGTACCCGAGGACGTCCTCCTCAAGCTTGCAGTGGTCGAAGAATCGATCGGGCGTCGTGACCAGGCGCTCGAGGCCTTTCGGCGCGTCTACTACGACTACCCGCTGAGCCCGCAGGCCGACGACGCACAGACCGCAATCGAGCGTCTGCAGTCGACGCTGCCCGACGAACTGGTGGCGCGTGCGCTTGGGCGGGCCGAGCGTCTGTACGCCGCGAGGCGATGGGCGCCGGCGCGTGCGGCCTTCGAGAACGTGACCCGCGGCGTCCAGGGTTTGAACAAGGACCTGGTAGCGCTGCGGCTGGCGGAGTGTGACTATCGATTGGATCGTTACCGCGCCGCTCGCGACGGCGTGCAGCCGTACCTGTCCGGTCCGCTCGCCGCCGAAGCGCGGTTCTTCTACCTCAGCGCGGTCAAGGCGCTCGGCGATCGCACGAGATACGTGACGCTCAGTCGCGATCTCGTCACGGACTTTCCCGAGAGCGAGTGGGCGGCGGAGACCCTGAACAATCTGGCGCAGTTCTACCTGACGACCGATGAGGACGATGCCGCCGATAAGGTGTTCCGCGAACTCCTGATGAAATTTCCCCGTCACCGGTATGCGGAGCGTGCCGCATGGAAAGCGGGCTGGACTGACTACCGTGCGAAACGGTTCGCCGAGGCGGCCGCCATCTACGAGTCCGCTGCGTTGACGTTCCCACGCGCCGATACGAGGCCCGCCTGGCTGTACTGGTCGGGACGTGCGCGCGATCGGGCTGGCGACGCGGCGACCGCCAACTCGCGATATCAGCTGCTCGTGACCGATTACGCCAACTCGTACTACGGCCGTCTGGCCACGGCGATTCTGTCGTCGCGACGCCAGCCCTTGACCGCCCAACCTCTGGAGATCGTTCCGGCGAGTGCCACCCCGGTCACAGCTCCGGTCACCGATGTCCTGATGCGGGCGTTCACCGCATTACAGCTCTATGACGATGCGCTGCACGAGGTGCAGTACGCGCAGCAGGTCTGGGGAGACACACCGCAGCTGCAGGCCACGAGCGCGTGGATTCGCAATCAACAGGGACTCGGTCTGAAGTCGCAGGATCGTTTCAACGCGCTCCGCGGCGCCATTACGACGATGCGTCGCGCGTATCCGCAGTTCCTGACGGCAGGCGGCGAGAACATCCCGCCCGATGTGCTGCGGGTCATCTTTCCGCTCGATTACTGGCCGCTCATCGAGAAGTACTCCGAGAGGCTCAATCTCGATCCGTACTTGATAGCGGCGCTGATGGCACAGGAGTCGACGTTCACGGCGGAGATTCGATCGCCAGCCAACGCGCGAGGTCTGCTGCAGCTGATGCCCTCGACCGGCCGCCGCTATGCCACCAAGCTCGGGATCAGGCCGTTCACGACGGCGCTGCTCGCCCAGCCCGAAATCAACGTCCGAATCGGCGCGCAGTATTTCAAAGAGCTGATGGATCGATTTGGCGGCGCGCACTTCGCGCTTGCCAGCTACAACGCCGGTGAGAGCCGCGTTGCGCGCTGGATCCAGGATGCCCCGGGGCTGCCGACGGACGAGTTCATCGACAACATTCCGTTCCCCGAAACACAGAACTACGTGAAGCGCATTCTCGGCACGGCTGACGACTACCGGCAACTGTACGGCGGCAGCCGGCAGCGTTCGCCGACGCGACTGGTGGCCAATCCCGCCCACTGATGGATGACCTGCTGGAACTGACGGGTCGCGCGGAGGCGACCCACTTCTGGTTCCGAGGCTTCCGTCGATTCGTCTCACCGATCGTCGAACGGCTGGCGGCTGGCCGACGCGACCTTCGGCTCGTCGACTGCGGCTGCGGCACCGGACACAATCTGCGACTGCTGGGGCCGTACGGACACGCGGTTGGATTCGACCTGACGGAGGGAGGCAGCACCGCGGCGAAGTCGTCGGGATGGCCGGTTGCACGCGCGGATATCACGCGCATTCCTTTTCGCACGGCGACCGTCGACATCGTGACCTCGTTCGACGTGCTGCAGTGCGTCGAAGGCGACGAGGCTGCGGTCCGAGAGATGGCGCGCATCGTCCGGCCCGGGGGAGCCGTTCTGCTCACGCTGGCTGCCCTCGACATGCTTCGGGGCGATCACGCAGAAGTCTGGCGCGAGGTCCGACGATACACGCCGTCGCGCGCGAGACAGCTGGTGGAGCAGGCCGGGCTGCGCGTCGAGCAGGTGTCGTACATCTTCGCGTCGACGTTTCCGTTGATGCTCGTGGTGCGAACCAGTCAGCGACTTCTGAGACCCTTTCGACAACTGCGCGCGGATACCGACATCGCGGTGCCACTCGAGCCGGTGAATGCGATCCTCAGCGCATTAGTGACCGCGGAGGCGTCGCTCGCTGAGCGCGTTCCGATGCCGATCGGCAGTTCGTTGATGGTTGTTGGGAGGAAGCCACTCTGACGCGGCGGCTGAAGCCCCCGTGCCACGAACGTGGGGTGCGCTAGAAGCGCAGCACGCCCCCGAAGTACAGGCCGCTCATCTTCAGATCGCCCGCATCGGGATCGATCAGATATGAGGCGGTCACGCGGCGGTACCCGGCTTGGGCGCCGAGGTATCGACTGAAGCTCATCGTCCCGTAGAAGTCGAATTCCCACATCCTCGCGTCGAAGTCGCCGACCGAGTCGCTGATCTTCTTACCGATGAAGCCGGGCACCTTGAAGCCGGAGTACTCGGTCGTGACAGAGAAGAGTTTGTGCGGATAGATGCGGGCTGTGAACCCGAGCGCCGGAATGGGTGCATTGACATCGGTCACCGAGCTGCCGTATCCGGTGGCAGTCAGGTCGGCGGAAATCTTGTTGAACTTGACCGCGGTCACCATGCCGATGACAGCACGAGGGTAGGCGATGAAGTCCCACTCATAGCCGACATTCCAGAACTCCCACTTCAAGTCGGCAGTCGCGGGCGCGCTGACCGGAAACGTCGAACCGCCAAACGTGATCGTGCGCTGCAGCGTCGCGGCTTCGTTGTACTGCATCACGATGTGGCTGACGCGGATCTTGGTCTTGCGTCCCGCCTTGATGACGCTGCGGAATTCGTTGAAGTGCGTGCTCTGGATCCCGAACTCGTTGACGAAGTCGACCGCAGGCTGGCCGAGCGCCGCGAGCGATCCGGTCTGAATCTTGAGCGCGGGCGTCGGTGTCCAGAACATGAGTCCGAGTTCGACGTGGAAGTCCTCGCCAACCCCGCGCTCGATCGGGCGGAATTGCGCCTCTGCGCGGGCAGACAACAGCAGACACAGGCACACGAGTAGCGCGCAGCGGATTCTCATAATTCGTCTATCGGCGGGCGGTCGGATACGCTTTAGATAGTGATCCTAACCTCTTCGGGCCGAAGACTGATCGACTATCTCGCGCGCTACCGGTCCTCATTCCTGTTCGGCTTCGCCTGCGTCGTGGTCACGACGTCGATTGCACTCGCGTCGCCCTGGGTGCTGCGCTATGCCATCGACGATTTGCAGGCCGGCGTCACGCTCGACAAGGTGCGACTCTATGCGGCCACTCTGCTGGCACTTGCCCTCGGCGGGGGGACGTTCCGTTTCCTGATGCGCCGCGTCATCATCGGTGCCTCGCGCGAGTTCGAATACGCCCTGCGCAACGACTTCTTCGCCTCGCTGCAGCGGATGCACCTCGGCTATTTCCAGCGCACGCGGACCGGCGATCTGATGTCGCGCGCGACCAACGACCTGAGCGCCGTCCGGATGATGATCGGCCCCGCGGTGATGTACTCCGCGAACACGGGGCTGACATTCATCGTTGCGCTGATCCTCATGTGGTCGATCCATCCCCGGCTCACGGCAGTGGCGCTCGTGCCGCTGCCGTTCGTGACGCTGGCGGTGAAGTACTTCGGCTCGGCCATTCACTCCCGATTCGAGCGGATCCAGGAGCAGTTGTCGGACGTCAGCGCGGTCACACAGGAGTCGCTGGCCGGCGTGCGCGTGGTGCGTGCATACGGTCGCGAGCCGTTCGAGCTGGAGCGCTTCCGGCGATCGAACGAGGAATACCTCCAGCGGAATCGTCTGCTCATTCGCCTTCAAGGCATGTACTTCCCGAGCATGGGGCTGCTCATGGGCATCGGTGCGCTGCTGGTGCTGTGGATCGGCAGCCGCGAGGTCATCGCTGGAAGAATGACGGTCGGTTCACTCGTCGCTTTCAACGCGTACCTGATGATGCTGGGGTGGCCCATGATCGCGTTCGGGTGGGTCACGAACCTGCTCCAGCGAGGCATGGCGTCGTGGAAGCGGCTGCTCGAGGTGCTCGATGCCGCGCCCGCGATTGCCGATCCCGATCCGGCTGAACGCGTCGACCTGAAAGACATTCAAGGCGCAATCGAATTCCGTCACCTCACGTTCAGCTACGACGATAGTGCGGTCCTGCACGACGTGTCGCTCACGATACCCGCAGGGACGACGACAGCGATCGTCGGCGCCACCGGATCGGGCAAGTCCACGCTCCTGAGCGTGCTGCCGCGACTCCACGACGCGCCGCCCGGCACCGTGTTCATCGACGGCGTCGACGTGCGCCGCATCCCGCTCGCGACGCTGCGCGGAGCGATCGGCTTCGTGGCTCAGGAGCCTTTCCTCTTCAGCGCGACGATCGCGGAAAACATTGCGTTCGGCGCCCGGGGCGATCATGCCAGCCATGTCCGGATCGAGGAGGCGGCGGCTGTGGCAAGGCTCGATAAGGATGCCGGCGCGTTTCCGCGGGGGTACGACACGGTCGTCGGCGAGCGGGGCATCACGCTGTCGGGTGGTCAGAAACAACGCACGGCAATCGCACGCGCGCTCGTCACCGATCCGAAGATTCTGATCCTCGACGATGCGTTGTCGGCAGTGGACACGCACACGGAGGAAGAGATACTGCGCCGTTTGACGGTGGTGATGCGGCGCCGCACGTCGCTCATCGTCTCGCATCGCGTGTCGACCGTCCGAGGCGCCGACCAGATCGTCGTCCTGGATGAAGGCCGCGTCGCGGAGATCGGCACGCACGACGCGCTCGTGCGCCGTGGCGGGTTGTACGCAGAGCTCTCGCGCAAGCAGATGCTCGAGGAGGAACTGGCGGCGTCGTGATACACGAGGAAGAGGTCCTCGGAAAAGCGTATGACGGCCGGCTGATGCGCCGGCTGCTGACATATCTGCGGCCGTACCGGCCGCAGGTCGCGCTCGCCATTGTCGCGATCATCGGTCACGCCTGCCTCGAGCTCGCGCCTCCCTATCTCACGAAGGTCGTGATCGATCGGTACATCCCGGCGCGCGACGTGTCTGGTCTGGGGCTCGTGGCGGCGGTGTACCTCACGGTGCTGGCCGCGTCGTTCGCCTTGGAATACCTGCAAACGTGGACGATGCAGCTCACCGGGCAGCGCATCATGTTCGACCTGCGCATGCAGATGATGACGCATCTGCAGCGGCTGGATCTGCGCTTCTACGATCGCAACCCGGTCGGCCGCCTCATGACGCGCGTGACGACCGACGTCGATGTGCTCAACGATCTGTTCACCGCCGGCGTCGTCTCGGTGTTCGGCGATGTCTTCACGCTCATCGGGATCATGGTGGTGCTCGTCTGGATGGACTGGCGTCTGGCGCTGGTCGCGTTCTCGGTGCTGCCGTTGATTGCGCTCATCACACAGTGGTTCCGTGTGAACGTCCGCCAGTCGTACCGGACGGTGCGGACCTGGATTGCGAGGATCAACGCCTACCTGCAGGAGCGCATCACGGGCATGGCGACCGTGCAGCTCTTTCGTCGCGAGGCGCGCGACTACGAAGCGTTCGACGAGATCGATCGACGGCACCGTGACGCCAACGTGGAATCGATCTTCTACTACGCGGTGTTCTATCCGGCGATCGAGCTGGTCAGCGCACTGGCGGCGGCGCTCATTCTCTGGGTCGGCGGAGGATGGGTGGCCGATCAGGGATTGACGCTGGGGGCGCTCGTCGCGTTTCTTCAGTACTCGCAGCGTTTCTTCAGACCGATCAGCGATCTCTCCGAGAAGTTCAACGTGCTGCAGGGCGCGATGGCGTCCTCCGAGCGCATCTTCGCCCTGCTCGACACGCCCGTGGAGATCGAAGACAGCAAGGCGATCGAATTCAGTTCGCCTTCGCCGGGCATCATCCGCTTCGAGAATGTGACCTTTGCCTACGTCGAGGGCGAGCCCGTGCTTCGCAACGTCTCCTTCACCGTCGAGCGCGGTCAACGCATCGGTGTCGTGGGGGCAACGGGTTCAGGCAAGACCACGCTGGTGAGCCTGCTGCTTCGCTTCTACGATGTCCAGCAGGGGCGGATCACGATCGACGGCGTCGACATTCGGGAGATCGACCTGTCCAAGCTCCGGCGGCTGTTCGGTCTCGTCCTGCAGGACGTCTATCTCTTCTCGGGCACGATCGCGAGCAACGTCCGGCTCGGCGAGTCGTCGATCTCCGACGAGGATGTGCGGCGCGCGCTCGATGCGGTGCATGCATCGACGTTCGTCGATCGCATGGCACGGGGGACTGAGACCGCTGTGGCCGAGCGGGGTGCGACGCTGTCGTCGGGGCAGAAGCAGCTGCTCTCGTTCGCTCGTGCGCTCGCGTTCGATCCGCCAGTGCTCATCCTCGATGAAGCGACGTCGAGCGTCGACACCGACACCGAGATCCTGATCCGCGATGCGCTGAAAGTGATGATGCGTGGGCGCACGACGATCGCCATCGCGCACCGCCTCTCGACGATTCAGGACATGGATCGCATTCTCGTGATGCATCGCGGCGAGTTGCGCGAGCAGGGGACGCATCAGGAATTGCTCGGGCAGCGCGGGATCTATCACCGGTTGTACGAGCTCCAGTTCGAATCGGTCGCGGCGGCTGAAGCCCCCGCTCTACGAGATTAAGAGCTCTACGAAATCGGATGGGCACAGCGCGAGCTTCAGCTCGCGCGTCTCACAGTGGCGGCGCGGAAGCTGCTGCAGGCGCCGATTGCGTCGAGGAACTCGACACATCCCCGCCGGGCACTGGCTCGATCGGCAGAGGGCTCGCGGGCGTCTTGTCTTCGCGTGTATCGCTCGGCGGCGGGAAGGCGGCAGCGGGTGGTTGAGCCGCCGGCGGCACGCGCCGGGCGGCCTCGCGTCCTCTGAAGATCCGATCGATCAGCCTCGGCTCGCTCGCTCGCGGGTCCCATCCGAGTCGCAGGACGGTGACCTGTACGTCGCGGCGGCCGAACTTGAGCGCCTCGTGGCAGCTCCACATGTAGAGATCGAGTTGTCGCCCCTGGACGTTCGGCCCCGTGTCCATGACGGTGTAGACGCCGGTATACCGCTGGTCGCCGGCCACGATGTTCAACACGCTGCCGACTGGAAGCACGATCGGATCAGCCGCCGCGATCCCCGTCCGTACATCGACACCGGACGAGGTCGTCGTGCCCTTGCAGTACGCCGTCGCGCTGAACGGCAGCTGCGTCCCGGGCAGCGGAGGTCCATGGCTCGTCGTCATCGCGATCGGCG
The DNA here is from genome assembly GCA_035263125.1 of Vicinamibacterales bacterium. Classification (GTDB taxonomy): domain Bacteria; phylum Acidobacteriota; class Vicinamibacteria; order Vicinamibacterales; family UBA2999; genus Gp6-AA40. The sequence continues at coordinate 6,151 of DATFRP010000197.1, read as the reverse complement.
CGGCGCTCCGTGAATCGAACATCTGCGTTTCGTACAGGAGCACGAAGCCGGCGATGGCCATGACCAGCACCACGAGCTTCAGCGACACCGAGCCCGAAAGAATGCGGATCATGACCGGAAATGCTCGTAGCCGGAGGGCAGTGCTCGAAGGCCGGATTCGCCTTTGAGCACGACCTGTCGAGCCCTGGTCACCACGCCAATACGCGTTATTGGCAGATCACCAAGAACTCCCCGCACGGCTCTCAAGCGCCCTTTGTGAGTAGGACGAACTGTGAAGATCAGCTCGTAATCGTCGCCGCCGACAAGCGCGAGTTCGAGGGGATCGCGGCCCAAAGCTTCCTGCCAGCGGCGCACGACTGGGGAGATCGGCAACGAGGCCTCGTCGATGGTGATGCCGACGCCGGACTTCTCCGCAATCTGGTGCACGCCATCCGCCAGTCCGTCGCTGAGGTCCATGCAGCTCGATGCGGCCCGATTCCGAGCCAGCAGCAGTCCCGCACGCACACGAGGCAACGGGTACAGATACCGATTGGCAGCAGACGGATCGGCAGGGATCGGCAGCGTCTTGCCGTCGGACGCCTGTCGAAGTTGCTGCAGGCCTACCGCTGCATCGCCAAGGCGTCCCGTCACATAGACCTCATCGCCTGGTCTGCCTCCATCCCGCCCGAGCACCCGGCGCGGCCGTGCAGCGCCGATTGCGGTGACATCGATCGTCAACGGCCCGGGCGTGCTCGTGATGTTGCCGCCGACGAGCACCACGTGGTGGATGTCCGCCAGAGCCAGAAATCCGTCCAGCATCTGATCGAACGACTCGATGCTCAAGCCGCCTGGCAGCGCCAGCGAGAGCAGCGCGGCGCGCGGTGTCGCGCCCATCGCCGCCAGATCGCTCAGATTGACGGCCAGCGCACGATGCCCGATCGCCGAGGGCGGCACGAAGCGCCGATCGAAGTGCACGCCGTCGACGAGCGCATCGGTCGTGACGACATCGAACGTGCCGCGCGCCGGCTTGATGACCGCGGCATCGTCCCCCGGGCCGCGAACGACCCAGGAAGCTGTCGTGACACGCGCCGTAATCCGGGCGATCAGCGCGCGCTCTGCGAGATCAGAGATCGTGAGCGTTTGCACGCTGTTTCACCCTGCGCGCGTCCCGCGCAGGCGAGACCGCGCCAGCGAGGAGGCGGCGGGCTGAAACAGCTGATCGCAGCCCGCAGGCTGTCCTGAGCGCCAGTCGAAGGACAGCCTGCGCAAAAACAGAAAAGCCCCGCTTTGCCGTGTGGGGAGGTCGAATGAACCTGCGAAAGCAGGTGGAGCCGCTGTTATCGGTTGCGCTTCAGGCTTCCTCGAAACAGAGGCGTGCACAACGCGCAACCTCGCGGCTCTCTTGGGAGTTGCGTTGGCTCAGACGAGCCTCCGACAACCATCACGAGCAAAGCAGGAGCCGAATTGGATCTTACCGGCGGCTCTATGGCCGGGTCAAGGAACGGCGAAGTCCTTACGACGCCGACACTTGCGCGAGTGCTTCGTCGACGATTCGCTCGAGACGGAGGGCGCGTTCGTTGAGGTTGACGTGTGACGAGGACTGCTGGCCGCGCTCGCGGAAGAACTCGTCGGCGATGTTGAGCGCCACGAGCAGTGCCAATCCGAGCATATCGCTCGAAGGGGCCGAGTCCGAAGCCGCGCGCATCTTCTGGTCCACATACGCCGCGAGCTCGGTGATGTATCGCTCGTCCAACGTACTCCGGATCGGGTAGCGCTGACCGGCGATTTCGACCGTGATGACGCTGCTCATATTTGGCTTGTACCAGCGGAATCGGCTTAGATTGCTTCGAGTTGGTCGAGCATCTCGCTGACACGCGACCGGATGATCTCGCGCTCGTCGCGAAGCGAGGTCAATTCCGACTCGGTGGCTTCGCTGTCGGCGAGTCGCGCGCGGAGGCTCTCGACCTCGCGCACGAGCCGCGCGTTCTCATCGGTCGCGCGTGCGTGATCGTTGCGCAGTTGAGAGACAACGCTGACGAGCAACCTGACCTTCTCCTCGAGACGATCGATGGGTTCGAGTTCTGTACGTGCCAGTGCAGTTGCGTGCTTAGCCATCCGATTCCGAGCCTCTCAAGGAAAAAGGAGGAAGATTTCGGAAAGATGGTGCCACGAAGGAATCGAAGATTCAAGACGTTGCCACGGCGGACTCCAAGTTTTTTGGCCACCGAGATCACCGGTCATTGGGCCACGGAGATCACGAAGGTAGAGACACGGAGAACGTAGGCCACAAAGAACACAAAGACCACAAAGTCGAGGCACAGAGAGGGCCATCAACTCCGTTTCTCCACTTCGTGATCTTCGTGGCCCATTTTTCCGTTTCTCTTCTCCGTTTCCCCCGTTGCCTCCGTGTTGATGCTTGTCTCCGTTTCCTCTGCGTTCTCCGTTTCCGGTGGCAATGGCGGAGCACATTTTGAGCAGTTCACGAAGATCACGGAGGATGAGGCACGGAGAAATTGAGCCACAAGAACACAAAGATGAGCAACGGAACGCTTGTGTCCCCCTCCGTGTTCTTCGTGATCTCCGTGGCCAAGAAATCTTTGTGATCTCGGTGGCCTAACGCTGTACGGCTCCGTGGCGATCGCGCAGCGTGGCCACGACGGCATCCATCGCGGCTTGCACCTCTTGATCGGTGAGCGTGCGGTCGGGTGCCCTGAACGTCAGGCGCAGCGCGAGACTCAGCTTGCCCTCTGGGATGCCCTTACCTTGATACCGATCGAACTCCGAGATGTCGACGAGCGTGTCCGGCGCCGCGCCGCCGATCGAGTCGCGGACCGTCGCCGCCGCGAGCGAGTCGTCGATCAGGATCGAGATATCGCGTGTGACCGACGGGTGGCGGGGGAGCGGGACGACCCGGAGGTCGTTCCTCAACGAGCCCTCGATCGCCTCGAGATCGAGCTCCGCGACGAACACCGTTCCCGCTGACACGCCGTGCCGCTCCGCCACATCCGGTGACAGCTGCCCGAGCGTGCCGATTGGACCGCCGTCGGCAAGCAGCGCTCGAGCGGCGCGGCCGGGGACGAGCCAGGGTTCCGTGATCGGCTCGAATCGCACCTGCAGCTGCAGCGCATCGCACAATCGATCGACGATCCCCCGGAGGTCGAAGAAGTCGACGGCGCGGGTACCCCCGCTCCAGTGATCGCCGCCGACCATGCCGGCCCAGGCGCACGCCAGCACCCGTTGCTCGCCGTGTGCACGCGAGAAGCGGGCGCCCAGCTCGAACAGACGCACATCGCGCTGTTCGCGCCGCAGGTTGTGAGCGACGGCATCGACGAGTCCGGGTAGCGCCGACGGGCGCAGTACTCCGAACTGCTCGGACAACGGGTTGGCAATCGCGACGATGTCGTCGGATGACGCGAAGCCGGAGGCGGCCGCTTCTGCGACGAAGCCGAACGTCACCGCTTCGGAGAACCCCGCGCCGGTCATCAGATCGCGCAGACGTCGCGCGCGCGTGATCCGAACGTCGATCGGTGGTGGGGGAGTAGTGAGCGCGGGAAACGTCACCGGAATCCGGTCGAACCCGTAGTGGCGGGCGACTTCCTCGATGAGATCGACTTCGCGCAGTACGTCGACGCGTCGGGTGGGTACGGTCACGTCCCAACCGCCTTCGGCGTCCTTGAGCACGAACCCGAGGCTCTCGAGGATCCGCCGAATCTCGTCATCGGGAACCACGACGCCCAGAAGCGCTGCACTCTTCTCTCGCCGGAGACGACGCACCGACGGCTCAATGCGGGCCGGATAGCGATCGACGACCGTCGTGCGGGCCGTCCCCGTCTTCGTGCGATCGAGGAGCGCGCATGCGCGCTCCATCGCGGTGACCGGCAGTCGGGGATCGGCCCCGCGTTCGAAGCGCATGCTCGCCTCGGTCTTGAGGCCGAGTGCCTTGCTCGTGCGCCGTACGGACAGCGGATTGAAATACGCGCTCTCGAGGACGATCGTTGTCGTTCCGCTCGAGACCTCCGAGTCCTGACCGCCCATCACGCCGGCCACTGCGACAGCGTTCTGCGCATCGGCGATGACCAGCATGCTGGGATTGAGCGTCCGCATCTGCCCGTCGAGCGTGCGGAGCGCTTCACCGGCGCGTGCGGTTCGCACGCGGATCTGTCCGTCGTTCAGTCGGGCACGATCGAAGGCGTGCATCGGCTGGCCGAGCTCCAGCAGCACGTAGTTGGTCACGTCGACCACGTTGTTGATCGGACGCACGCCGGCCGCACGCAAGCGGGCCTGCATCCAGTCGGGGGAGGGACCAACAGTCACATCCGCGACGGCACCCGCGTAGCGCGGGCACAAGTCGGAGTTCTCGATGACGATGTCGATGTCGCCCTGCTCGACGGATCGAAGCGATGACAACGCCAGCGTCGAGGCACCGACTGCGGGCCGGCGCACTTGAAGCCGATACGCGGTCGCCACCTCGCGCGCGATGCCAGCCACCGACATGCAGTCGGGACGATTGGCCGTGATCTCGAAGTCGAGCACCGCATCGTCGTGGTCGACCGGCACGATGCCTTCCACCGCGAAGCCGCGCACCGACATCGTCGCCGCGATCGATTCGGGCGTGCCAGGAACATCGACGAACTCCCGCAGCCAGGAGATGAGGACCTTCATGGCGCCGGGAACTGCTCGAGGAACCGGAGATCGTTCTCGTAGAAGAGACGGATGTCGTCGACACCGTACTTGAGCATGGCGATGCGCTCGAGTCCCATGCCGAATGCGAACCCGGTGACCGACTCGGGATCGTAGCCCACCGCTTCGAACACGGCGGGATGCACCATTCCGCTCCCGAGAATCTCGAGCCATCCGGTCTGCTTGCAGATGCTGCATCCGCTGCCGCCGCATCGATGACAGCTGATGTCGACCTCGGCGCTCGGCTCGGTGTAGGGGAAGAAGCTGGGACGCAGCCGTACTTTCACGTCGCCGAAGAGCGCGGTGACCATCGCTTCGAAGGTGCCCTTCAGGTCGGCCATCGTGACCGAGGGGCCGACGACCAGGCCCTCGAACTGTTGGAACATCGGCGTGTGCGTCAGATCCAGGTTGTCGCGCCGGTAGACGCGGCCCGGCACGATGATGCGGACGGGCGGCGGGAACGTCTTCATGTAGCGGATCTGCATCGCCGAGGTGTGCGTGCGCAGCAGCGTCGCCGCGCGGACCTGCGCGTCGGGGACGTGCCCGCTGAAGGCCAGACTTCCTGCAGGGACAGAGATGTTGATGTTGCCGGTTGGCGAGCGATGAGCGCCCCAGGTGCCGCCGACGATCGGCGCGGCAAGATACAGCGTGTCCTGCATGTCGCGCGCGGGGTGATCCGGCGGCATGTTCAGCGCCTCGAAGTTGTGGAAGTCGTCTTCGACCTCGGGCCCTTCGAGGATCTCGTAGCCCATGTGGCTGAAGATGTCCTCGACCTGTTGGCGCACGCGCATCAGCGGATGGATGCGGCCGGCCATGAGATCACGCCCCGGCAGCGTGACATCGACGGCGCCGGCAGGCCGGCGGGTGGCCGACAGCGTGCCCCGCTTCTCTTCTATGGCTGCTTCGATCTCTGTCTTGAGTCCGTTGACGAGCGCGCCGAAGGCCTTCCGCTCTTCAGGAGGGAGGGAGCCGAGCTGCTTCATCAGCCCCGTGACGCGTCCCGACTTTCGACCGAGCCAATCGTCGTGCAGCGCCTTGAGCGCGGCGTCAGACGAGATCTCCGTCAGGCGGGCGTGGAATTGCGCTCGCAGCGACTCGATGCTCGTGGTCTGGGAGGCGTCGGACATGTTCAATGCTCAATGCTCACCCCTCGACATGCTCGGGGTGCCCCGAGCGAAGTCGAAGGGCCACGCTCAATGCCCAACGTCTTGAGCATTGTGCATTGGGCATTGGGCATTGCGACGGATTATGCCGGGAGCGCGGCCTTGGCCTGCTCCGCGACTTTGCCAAAAGCCGCAGGCTGCGTGGCCGCCAACGATGCGAGCATCTTGCGATCCAGCTGGCTGCCGGACGACTTGAGGCCGCGCATCAACTGCGCGTAGGTGAGCCCATGCTCGCGCGCGGCAGCGTTGATGCGCACGATCCAGAGGCGGCGATACTCGCGCTTCTTGTTCTTGCGGCCGACGTACGCGTACTTCAGCGCGGTGTCGAC
>DATFRP010000196.1:0-89254 GCA_035263125.1 Vicinamibacterales bacterium | reverse complement strand
AAGCCGCACGATCGTGACCGGATCGGCGACGATGAGCCCGGCGTTGCGCAGACCGATCAGCGTGAGCAGCAGTCCGATGCCGCCCGCGGCGGCCATCCGCAGGTTCGTGGGAATGGACGTCGCGATCGCCTCGCGCAGCCGGGTGGCCGAGACGAGCAGAAAGAGGACGCCTGCCCAGAACACGATTCCGAGCGCGGTCTGCCATGGCACATGCTGCTGAATGACGATGGTGTAGGCGAAGAACGCGTTGAGCCCCATGCCCGGCGCGACCGCGAAGGGCAGCTTCGCATAGAGCGCCATCAGCAGCGTCATGCTGCTTGCCACGAGCACCGTCGCGGTCAAGGCGCCCGAGAACGGCATGCCTGTGCCTGGCGATGCGAGGATGCCGGGATTCACGACAACGATGTACGCCATCGTGAAGAACGTCGTGACGCCGCCGATGACATCGGCGTAGGGGCCGCCTTCAGGCAGCCCATCGATCGACCCCGCAGGGGCCGCCTTCCGGCGGCCCGCACTGTCCGCGCCCGTGGTTTGGAGCATGCTGCGTTATTGTGCGTGAAGTGACCGCCTTCGACTACGCTGAGGCCAAGGCCTTCGACTCCGCTCAGGCCAGGGACGTGGTGGTGATCGGGGCTGGCGCGGCGGGGTTGGCCGCGGCGATCTTCACCGCGCGCGCCGCACCGGACCTGCGTGTCACATGCCTGGACGGTGCACGTCGTGTCGGTGCGAAGATTCTCGTGAGCGGCGGCTCCCGCTGCAATGTCACGAATCGTATCGTCACCGAGCGCGACTTCTGGGGCGGGTCGTCACGCGTCGTGCGACGCGTGCTGCGGGCATTTCCCGCGGAGCGCGCGGCCGCGTTCTTTCAGTCTCTCGGCGTCTCGCTGCACGAAGAAGAAGATGGCAAGCTCTTTCCCGACACGAACCGCTCGCGTACGGTGCTCGACGCGCTGCTCGCTGAAGCTGCACGCCTGCGTATCGAGATCGCATGCGAGCAACGGGTGGTCGGTGTTCGTGCAGGGGCCACGCAAGCTCCGTTTACGATCGACATCGAAGGCGGGCACGCTCGCACCGCCAGAGCGGTCGTACTCGCGACCGGCGGGCGATCATTGCCCAAGACCGGGAGCGACGGCCTGGGCTACACGTTCGCGCAACGCATGGGACATGGCTATGTCGAAACGACGCCCGCCCTGGCGCCGCTCGTCCTCGGCGACGAGTGGCACCCTGCGCTGTCAGGTGTCTCGCACGACGCGCGACTGACGCTCACGAGCAACGGCCGCGCCGCTGTTCATCTCGAAGGTTCGTTGTTGTGGACACATTTCGGCGCGAGCGGTCCCGTGGTGCTCAACCTGTCACGACACTGGCACCGTGTGCGGATCGACGGCAGCCGGACCGAGGTGACCGTCAACGTGTGTCCGCGTGACTCGTTCGAGTCGCTGGAAACATGGTGGCTCGAGCAGGAGCGCATGCGGCCGCGCGCGCAGATCGCGACGGTGCTGGCGACGCGGCTGCCCGCGGCCGTCGCAGGCACGTGGGTCGAGAGGGCCGGCATCGATCGCGAGACGACGATGGCGCATGTGAGCAGGGAGGCGCGGCGACGTCTCATCCACGCGCTGATTGAGACGCCGCTCGACGTGCGTGACAGTCGCGGGTATGGCTACGCCGAGGTGACCGCCGGCGGCGTGCCGCTCGAGGAGATCGATCCCTCGACGATGGAGTCGCGTGTGTGTCCCGGACTGTATCTGGTCGGCGAGATCCTCGACGTCGACGGGCGACTCGGTGGCTTCAACTTTCAGTGGGCCTGGTCGTCGGGTTGGGTGGCGGGGCAGGGGATCGCGAGGTCGCTGGGCGATCGCGACTGATGCCCATTGACCCGTCATCGTGGCTCGTGACACACGCACATCTGCTTCCTCGCACAGGTGATGCGTTGGACGTTGCATGTGGGAGCGGACGTCATGCACTGTGGCTGGCCGCGCGGGGGTTTCGCACCTATGCGGTCGATCGTGACGAAGCGGCGATACGGGCGTTGATCGCCGAGTCGGCCCGTCGCGGGCTGCTCCTCCATCCGCGAGTCGTCGACCTCGAAGCGGACGAGGTGCAGTTCACCCCGCCTGCATACGACGTGATCGTGGTGGTCCGGTATCTGCACCGGCCGCTCGTTCCTGTCCTGATTCGGGCGCTGCGTCCCGGCGGGCTGCTCGTGTACGAAACGTTCACGCGCGCTCAGGCGGCGCGCGGCCGGCCGACGAACCCGGCGTTCCTGCTCGAACCAGGAGAATTGCTGACGCTGGTCGAGCCGCTCGAGATCCTGTCGAGTCGCGAAGGCGACTACGACGGAGGCATGATCGCCAGCGTCATTGCGCGGCGTGGTGTGACCTGATCGCCGACTGCATCGCCGCGGCAGTCACGCGGAAGTGCGACGCGCTCCACACCACTCGGCCCTTGTGAATCAGCAGCGCCTGCGGCGTTTCGTGGCGTACACCGAGCCGCTTCGCAACCGCGTTCGACAGCTCGCGATGCGACTGCACCGTGACGATCGCATAGCGCGCGTCGAGCTTGTCCTCGTTGAGGTGTTCGATCAGCTCGTCGAGCGCTTCGGCGCTCGTGCCGCAGGTGACGCTGTGCTTGAAGAGCAGCAGGGGACGGTCGGACGTCTGATCCAGCAGCTGATCGAACTCCTCGATCCGCTGCAGGCGGGCGATGTGTGGGTGCATGTCTAGCGAGGCTCCGCCTGAGAGTAATAGAGCTCCGCCTCGCTAGACGCGTTGTCGTCTTGCCCCGCTTCGCGGGGCGAGCCGTCTTGAGCGGGGAAATATGGACTCATGAGTGACTGATCGTAACGGTCAAGACGGCTAACGGGATGCTCCCGCCGCGGCCTGATCGGCCTTGTACTGCGCCATCTTGATCGCGACCGTGCGTCGGGCCATGTCGATGCGTCCCTGGAACCGCGCGCCCTCGGCGATGACCACTTGATCGGCGCTGAGGTTGCCCTCGACAGACGCCGCAGGGCCCAGCTCGATGCGCGCGCTCGCGGTGATCGATCCGCGCACCATGCCGTGCACGACGACACGCGCACCGTAGATGTCGGCTTCGACCTTGCCAGTCTCGCCGATGGTCAGCGTCGCGTCGCGGATCTGCATGTCGCCTGTAATCGTGCCGTCCATCTGCAGGTCTTCATCCGATGTGAACTCGCCGTTGATGACAACGTGTCGTCCGATGTGTGTCATGGTCGCCGGATCGGAGCCACTCGCGTGAGCTCCTTCAATCGTTGTTGGTATTCAGGATACATGGTTCTCGCCCCGCCCCGCACGGCCTCGTACGGGAGCCGGACGCGATCGGCGAATTCGTGCAGATATGGGTTCGATCCCGGCAGATGATGCGGCACGTAGCCCTTCGGCTGGCCGGCAATCTCGTCGACGATGCGGGTGGGGATCGGTTCGAGCTGCTGCGAGGGATCGAGGACCCAGTTGGTCGTGCGCACGAGCGGTTCTTCGAGGTAGATCGGATCGTCGGCGATGCTGACATAGGTCAGCACGTCGCCGTGCCGATAGAACCGCTCCGTCATCGTGGCCTGATCGCTGTGCGGCAGCCCGTTGCGCTGAATCACGCCCATCTTGAGGTGCGTCGTGTCCACGACGAGCGTCGGGCCTTCCCATCGTCCCGTCGAGAATCCGAGCCAGGTGTGCGCGGCGAAGTCGGGCGGATGCGGACGTCCATCCATCCAGATCGTGCGGGTCGTGCCGCCCGCGCCCGTGCCGGGCGAGCGGTAGATGCTCAATGCGATGATCTGCTGTGTCTTCTCGTCGACGATCGGCGTGATGCGCATGTTCGCCAGCGATCGTGCCCAGTAGATCGCCGACGAGGGCGTCGTCTGATGCTCGCGCACCGAGAGGATCGATGCGTCCCAGCTGTCGGCTTTGAGGCGCGCAGCGTCGTTGACGGGGAGGCCCGTGTAGTCGCCAATGCTCGGTCCAGGCGGGTCCCTGCGCAGCAGCACCTCTTCGTGGAGTCGCGCGGCCCATTCGCCGGAGAGATCGATCTGCGCGGCCGCGCTGCCTGACCCGAGCGTGGTCAGGACGACGAGCGACAGTGCAGCGCGTTCCACTCGATGAGCGTGGCGCATTTCGACATTCTCGTCACGGAAGAGGGACTGGGTGTGCGAAGTATACTTCCGCACGCTGAGGTGTCGCGAACGGGGACTGCGGATGGCCGGTGCGTCCGGTTTCGGCTGCCGCTGATACAGTGCGTCCCCACGCAGAGTTAGGCTGCCCACCTTACCTTGCGAAGGGGTCTGTGCCCAGGGTGTTTTCACGACGGCAGCTCTCTCGCGGCGACGGCGGGCGGGCCCGCGTCCACTACTACCGCTGTGCGACCGCTGCAGTCACGTCTGGTGCTACGACCCGAAGCGGCCGCACGACGCCGTGAAAGACGTCACGATCTGAAACCCGAGGGCCAGTCGATCCGCGCCGCACGCCGTATCGATCGTAGGAGCCGCGTTCGCATATACACGTCCAAGATCGAGAAGAGTCGTCGAGCGGAAGGGTCTGGAAGCTGACGATCTGTTCTTCATCAAACGTCATGACTATTCGTTGCGCGAACTCGAAGCGGCAAAGCTGCCTCACGACAACGTCGGCGAGGTGCTCAATCTCTCAAGGCACTTCGCTCGACGGGGTTTACGCTGACGATGCTCAAGAACCCGAACGCGAATCTGGTGCTGCTCGCGCGAAACGTGGGCACGAGCGCAGCGATGCTTGGCACCCTCTACATGAAAAGCGGTCAGCGGAAAGCGTTGCTGTAGGCAGGGGATCGCGCGTTCTTACAGCAGTTCGGCATATCGCCGTTTGTACAGCGCATCAGCGTCTCCCCAGTAGGCGGCGACGATACCCCACAGGTACTTCAGTCGTGCGTCGAGCCCGTCCTCGAATCGACACGCGATCTGGATCTCAGACAGAAGCGCAAGAACCAACGTGATAGCGGTGAAAAATCCGTCAGAACGGTACTTCTTCAGAGTGTCATCGCGTTCGGCGTCTGGCACCTTGAGCAAGTGACCTGCTTGCTTCGCGAATCCTGTCCAAGAGAGATGAGATGCCGCTGACATCTCTCTGTAAAACCAGTCGTTCAGGTAGCGCAGATCCGCTTGCAGCCTTGTGTCGGTAACCTGATTCGCCATCTTGCCAGGATTCGGCCACCAGCGAATCAGCTTCGTCGCGTCAGCTTCCTCCGCAGGCGTGATGGGCGCCTCAGTCTTCAGCCAATCCAACAGTTCTTGGTTCTGCTGCAACCAGTCAGTCCAGTCCGAATCAGTCCCGTATTCAGTTCGGTAACGCTCCAATTCATTGCGCTGCTCACGCCAACCAGACTTCAGGAACCACGACCAACGCGTCGGTAGATCTTCAAACAGAAACGCGACAGTGAAGACGGAGTCGAGAATCGTTCGCGCCAGTGGTAGGACGCTGATCCCGAACTCAAGTTTACGGCTGGGGTTTTGTGGAGTGTCGGCGGCCAAAAACCGAATCGAGTTGAAAGTGTTCTCCGTCAGGAGAACCGTGCCACGCATGTAGACCATTGGACTCGGCAATGAAAGCCCACTGCTTCGGCCATTCCCGTTCAAGCTTGTTACCGAAGACAGTCAGAAGGCCGTCCAACTCGTGGCGGATGACCTCGAACTTCAGTGCGCGATCTGGTGGAACCGCGGAGAAGCCTGACGTCATGCGGCGTAGTTGTTGGTGCCAGAGGAGGGAATCGAACCCACACCCATCGGAGATGGACGAGATTTTGAGTCTCGCGCGTCTGCCAGTTTCGCCACTCTGGCCCGAGTCGAACTTCCAGTCTAGCACCTAAGCGGTGGGCCTTTGCTCCCATCCGTTATCCGTAGTCCTAGATGGACGATCGCTCTACTGGCTCGAAGATCTCGAAAAGGGCAAGCAGGGGCGTCGCTTGTGCGCAAGCTTCGGTTGGCAGACGAGGACCTGGCCCCACTTGATCTTCGACTTCAGCACGACGCTCCCGCGGCCGGTCGTCAGTCCGCGGCGGAGAACTTCACGACCCGTCATCAGCTTGCGAATATATGCGCAGTGTCTTCAGACCCGCGCGCCCAGTCGCTGCCACTTCGGGTGAGTACTGATCGATGCTCTTTCGCGATACGCTTCTTCGCGGGTCACGCTCGCCTCGCCCCCGACACGCAGTTGCTCGATAATCTACCCTGACTCTCGTGGCATCTCGACTCCCACTCGCACTGCTGGCACTAGTGGCTGCCTTCGCTGCGATCTACGGTCCCGATCTCGGACACGGCTTCGTCCGCGACGACTTCGCGTGGATCGTGACCAGTCGAATCGCATCGTCGTCGGATGTGGTCCGCCTGTTCACGCAGCAGCCTGGCTTCTATCGGCCGCTGGTCTCGCTGACCTTTGCCGCCGACTACGAGCTCTGGCACCTGGACTCGTTCAAGTACGCGCTGACGAACCTCGCGCTCTTCGTGCTTGCGGCAGGCCTGGTGTTCCGGCTCGCTCGAACGCTGGCGTTGCCCTCGGCCGCTGCGCTCTTCGCCGTCGGCGTCTGGGCGCTCGACATCCACGCGCCTCGCATGGCGCTGCTGTGGATCAGCGGACGCACCGCGCTCATGCTGTGTGTGTTCGCGCTGGCGAGTGCCGACTGCGCGCTGCACCGGCGCTACAAGACGGCCGGAGTCCTGTGTCTGCTCGCGCTGCTCAGCAAGGAAGAGGCGGCGCTGCTGCCCGCGGTGCTGACGATATTTGTTGTATGGGACCGTCGACGCGAGGCAACGCTCGCATCCACAGTCGCTACCCTCTGGCCGCTCTGGGCCGCTCTGGCGATTTACATCCCGCTTCGCCTCAACAGCGGCGCCTTCGGTCCGACGAATCTTCCTGCGCACTATCCGGCGGTTTCAGGGTTCAGAGACTTCTTCCACAACGCCCGCGAATACGCGGTACGGGCCGGCCTCTTCAGCGCTGTGGCCGGGCTCGTCGTCACCTTCGCGTCTCGTCCGTTCGCCCCCCTCGTACCGTTCGAGCGGCGCGCGATCGTGTTCGGAGCGCTCTGGGCAATCGGATTCATAGCCCTCACGACCTTCGCCGCGAATCGTTCAGACCTGTATGCGCTGGCGCCTTCGATCGGCTGCGCCTTCGCTGCGGCCGCGCTCGCTTCGTGTGCGATGCGCGCCAGCCCGTCGCGGTTTCGTATCGCCGTGACGGGATTGCTGGTGGCCGCGTTTACGCTCGTCCCGCTGCATTGGTTGCGCAACAAGCGCTGGGTAGTGCCCGCCGATGTGTCGGCCTCGGTCGTGAAGGCCGTCCACACCGAAACGACGGGGCCACGCGGACGCATCGTGCTCCTCGACGACGAGTCGGTGCGATTTGGCTTTGGAAGCGCGTTCGACACGCTCTTTCCGGCGGCGGTCCACCTGATCAAGGGAGACAATTGGTCCGGCGATGTGAGACGGGGCGCCGGTGACTGTCACACGACGGCGGGCGAATCCCGGGTGGTCGCTTTCACGCTGAAGGACGGCCGCGTGACGCGGTGCCCCGACGCGAGCTCCGAGCCGCTCGCTGACGAAAATGCGAGGTGAGCGCGCAGATCGCGACGACGTTGAAACGGCCCCTTCGCGGAATCGCTGCAACATCGAGGCTGATTGACCCCTTGCCAGGCGCGGGCGTATATAACACGCCATGCGCCTTCGCGCATTTCTTTTGAAACCGATTCGAGGTTGATATGAAACTCCTTCGACTCCCGTTGCTGGTCCTGGCCCTTCTGGTGAGCGTGTCCCCGAATCGGGTGTGGGGCCAAGCGGGAGCGCCGACGCTGCCGGCGGGCGTGCAGCGAATCACGTCCGTTGAGGGCATCACGGAATACCAGCTGCCCAACGGACTCCGCACGCTGCTGTTTCCCGATCAATCGAAGTCGACGATCACGGTGAACATCACGTACCTCGTCGGTTCCAAGCATGAGAACTACGGCGAGACCGGCATGGCGCACCTGCTGGAGCACATGGTGTTCAAGGGATCGACCAGACACACGAACATCCCGAAGGAGCTGCAGGACCACGGCTCGCGCCCGAACGGCACGACCTCGTACGAGCGGACGAACTACTTCGAGACGTTTTCAGCCACCGACGCCAACCTCGAGTGGGCGCTCGATCTGGAATCGGACCGGATGGTCAACTCGTTCATCGCCAAGAAGGATCTCGACAGTGAGATGACCGTGGTGCGCAACGAGTTCGAACAGGGGGAGAACTCACCGCTCCGCGTGCTGTATGAACGGGTGCTGTCGACCGCGTATCTGTGGCACAACTACGGGAAGTCGACGATCGGATCGCGCAGCGATATCGAGAACGTCCCGATCGATCGGCTGCAGGCGTTCTATCGCGGGCACTATCAGCCCGACAACGCCCTGCTCGTGGTCGCCGGCAAGATCGACGAGACGAAGACGCTCGGCCTCATTGCGAAGTACTTCGGACCGATCCCGAAGCCGCAGCGAACGCTCCCGACGATCTACACCGCCGAACCGACGCAGGACGGCGAGCGCACCGTCACGCTCCAGCGCGTCGGCGACGTGCAGAACATCGTCGTCGGCTATCACGTGCCTGCCGGCTCACATCCTGATTACCAGGCACTGCAGATGGCCTCGCAGATTCTGACCGACAACCCATCAGGGCGCCTGTACAAGGCGCTCGTCGAGACCAAGAAAGCGTCGCAGATCGCGGGCCAGGGATTGCAGTTGCGCGACGCCGGCATGATCATGGTACTGGCCGAAGTACGGAAAGAGTCGTCGCTCGATGACGCGAGAACGACTCTGCTCACCACGATCGACGCGGTGAAGACGACACCATTCACGAGTGAGGAAGTCGAACGCGTCCGCAATCGGCTGCTCACGCAGATCGATCTGCAGTTGAACAACTCCGAGCAGATGGCGCTGTCATTGAGCAACTGGGCCTCGATGGGCGACTGGCGGCTGTTCTTCCTCAACCGCGATCGCATCAAGCAGACGACTCTGGCGGATGTGCAGCGGGTCGCGACCTATTACCTCAAGCCCGCCAATCGCACGCTGGGCGTGTTCGTGCCCGCTGCGCAGCCGGATCGCGCCGAGATTCCCAGCGCCCCCGACCTGGTTGCGACCTTCAAGGATTTCAAAGGGAGCGCGACGGTGTCTGCGGGTGAAGTCTTCGACTCGTCGCCGGCGAACATCGAGGGCCGCCTTCGCCGCGTGACGCTGCCGGGCGGAACCAAGGCCATGCTCCTGCCCAAGAAGACGCGCGGTGAGACGGTGTCGGCGGTGCTGCGCCTGTCGTTCGGTGACGAGAAATCGCTGGCCGGACAGTCAGCAGTCGCGCAGATGACCGGGCAGCTGCTGATGCGCGGCACGACGAAACACACGCGGCAGCAGATCCAGGACGAACTCGATCGACTGAAGGCTCGAATGTTCGTGGGCGGCGGCGCCGGCGGAGCCACCGTGACGATCGAGACGATTGCGGCAAATCTCCCTGCGGTCCTCGAGCTCGCAACCGAAGTGCTGCGCGAGCCGTCATTCCCGGCCGCGGAGCTCGAGACGCTCCGGCAACAGGCACTCGCGGGCATCGAGAGTCAGAAATCGGAGCCCACCTCCGTCACGATGCAGGCGTTTCAATCGCATCTGAATCCGTATCCGAAGGGCGACGTACGGCATGTCTCGACGTTCGACGAGCAGCTGGCCGACATGCGCGCCGTGACGCTCGACCAGGTCAAGCAGTTCCATTCAGGCTTCTATGGCGCGTCCAACGCGGAGCTCGCCGTCGTCGGCGATTTCGATCCCGAAGCGATCCTGAAGGCGGCGTCCGCGCTCAACGGCTGGAAGAGTCCGAAGGCGTACGCGCAGATCAAGAATCCGTACCGCAGGATCGATCCGGTGAATCAGCAGTTCGAGACGCCGGACAAGGCCAACGCGTTTTTCCTGGCAGGCATGCACATCAACATCAGCGACGACAATCCGGATTACCCCTCGCTGATGTTCGCGAACTACCTGCTCGGACAGGGGATCAACTCGCGGCTGTTTGCGCGCATCCGCGGCAAGGAGGGGTTGAGCTACGGCATCAGCTCGAGTCTGGGCGTGACTCCGGGTGAAGACAACGCGACCTTCATCACGAACGCGATCTCGGCTCCCGAGAACGCCGCGAAGGTCGAGGCCTCGTTCCGAGATGAGATGACCACGCTGCTCAAGGACGGATTCAGCGACGCCGAGATCGCCGCAGGGAAGGCCAGCTGGCTGCAGGCGCAGCAGCTCAATCGGGATCAGAACGGCGGTCTGGCCAACCTGCTGGTCACCCGAACGCACTACGGCCGGACGATGGCCTGGGACGCCGAACTGGAGAAGAAGGTGCAGTCGCTGACGTCGCAGCAGATCACCGCGGCGCTGCGCAAGTTCTTCGACGTCTCGACGATGACGTTCATGAAAGGTGGAGACTTCAAGAAAGCGGCGTCGCGCTGATCAGGAGCGCGGCCTGGCGTCTGAGCCAGGCTCTCACAGCAGACGGGCGCCTTCCACGGCCAGCAATCGAAGCTTCGTTGCCGTGCCGCCGGGAGCGGAGAAGCCGCCGGTCTTCCCGTCCGCGGCGAGCACGCGATGACAGGGGACGATGATCGGAAACGGATTGCGACCGAGCGCCTGACCGACGGCGCGTGCGGATCCAGGGACGCCGAGTTGACGCGCGATGTCTCCGTACGACGCAGTGCTCCCCGGTCGAATCAAACGCGCCGCTCGATAGACGCGCTGGTTGAATTCAGGGACGCCATTCATGTCGAGCCTCACGAACGACAGGTCGGCCGGCTCACCCGAGAGCAGCGCTGCGATCGCGTTGATGGCCTGCTTGATGTCGTTCGTCGGCGTGGCTTCGTGCGCCTGAGGAAATCGGCGTGCGAGGTGCGCGCGCAGCGCCCCATCGGTAGCGTCGGGAAGAAGGACGCCCGCCACACCACGATCAGTCCATGCGATGCCGCATCGACCAATCGGCGTGTCGAAGAGCGAGTATCCCTGTAGGGACATAAAGCGATGGACCGACTCGCCGAGGCGTTTAGCGCAGGCGGACGGCCCTTACGAACACCCAAGAACGGGCCGCCTAAAGGCGGCCCCCACAAAGAGGCGGCTCCCACGAAGAGAGCGTGATCAGTTGCCCCCTTTGTGCGACGGCTTCTCCTCGAAGTCGCCCGGCCCGGCGTTGCCGGCACGCTCGACCGCGTCCGGACGAATGCTGTCGAGTGAGCTGAGCGTCGGCCCGTTCTCGCCGCGCGGCAGCAGGCTCGGCCCCGATCGCAGGAACACCTTGTCCGGTGACGTGCTGCGATCGAACAGGACGCCGATGAAGCAGTTGCTCATCTCATCCCAGTTCTGTGGACCCCACACGACCTTCGTCTCCGGATCGGGATTGAAGCGGTTGGCCTTCGAGTTGTCGAAGTGGCTGATCAGACGAAGCTTGGATCCCTTCGGCAGCGAGATCGGCTCGGCGTACTGATAGCCCATCTGCCATTCGAAGTTCCAGTTGCCCTTCAGCACCGTCGTGCTCTCTCCATTCGGCGTCACGACGCGGAGCTCGAAATCCTTGCCGCGCAGATGCATGTGCGGCTGTGCGTAGACGAGCTTTGCGTTCTCGCCGAACGTGATCTCGCTCACGACTTCGGCCTTGCCGTCGTTGGCCGGAATCGCCAGATTGAGCGCGGTCGGCCCGGCGTGGAAGTAGTAGCGCGTCTGCGGCGGGTTCTTCGCGAGTACGAAACCGACCTTCGACACGTCGCTCGTCGGCTTGCCCGAGGTCGTGTAGTGCAGCTCGAACACGAGATCGGATCCTTTGGGAATGAACTTCGCGGCGCCTTCCTGATCGAAGCGCTGCGCGCCGAGACCGGGGTTGAACTTGCCGAGGATGTCGTTGCCTTCCTCGATCGCGTTCTTGCCGAGGATCGCCCTCTGCGTTTCGGTCTCGTACGCTTCGCCCGGAATCGCCTTCTCCATCCAGGTCGATCCAGGAGGACGGACCCACACCTTGCCGTGGTGCAGCACCGCGGGATCGCCCGGCCGCATTTCAGCGGCGGTCACCCACATGTCCTCTTTGAAGTTGGTCTTCACGAGGATGTACTTGTAGTTGATCGTGCCGCGTGCCGGCAGCTCGAACGCCTTCGGCATCTCCACGATCACGTCGGGCTTGATGTTCCAGCCGCTCTCGAATGTCAGCGGTGGTGGAGCCGTCCCGGGATCGCCTGCTGGCGCACCGCCGTCTGCCCACGACGCCAGCGTCGCGATCTCGGCGTCGCTCAGTCGACGCTGATTCGCAAAATGGCCGTAACCGGGATCGGCGAACCACGGAGGCATCTGCCTCGCAGCAGTTGCCGTTTTGATCGCGCGTGCCCATGGTCTCGCCTGCTCGTAGGTGACGAGCGACATCGGCGCGACCTCTCCGGGGCGATGGCACGTCTGACAGTTGGCCTGCAGGATCGGCAGGACGTCTTTGTAGAAGGTCGGCGCATCCGCTGCGGCCAGCGTCGACGCACACAGCAATGAACCCGCAACCGCGATCAGGCACGTTCTCATGGCCAATGCCTCTCCAGCAGGGTGTTCGAGACTCAATGCAACCCCTGAAATTATAGGCCTGAATGACTCCCGACCCCCTTACAATGCTCGGGCCAGCCTCATAACGCTGCCGTGAGGAAAACCGGTATGAATCGAGCCTTCACGAAGTCCCTTTCATGTGCCGCGTTTGCCGGTGTGCTGGCGTCGTCGCTCGCAGCGGTCGAGTCATCGATGCGCGCGCAGGAAGGTCAGGCGCTCCCCCTGCAGGCAGGGGTGGCCCCGGTCTCGGCCGTGCCGGCGGGCGGGGTGGGCCGGCAATGAAGCCATCGGGCTTCCTGCTTCCTGCTTCCTGATTCCTGATTCCTGATACTTGTGAACAACCTCTATCTGCTGTTCGCGCTCGTGACCGGTGCGGGCGTCGCCGTGCAGTCGGTGATCAACGCGCGGCTGCGTGTGCTGCTCGATGGCCCGTTCTGGGCTGCGGCGGGCCAGTTCGTTGTCGGCTTGGTGTTCCTGCTGCTCGTCGCGCTGCTGACGCGGCAATCGGCGCCGGTGACGAGCGGCGTCGCGCGAGCGCCCTGGTGGATCTGGGCGGGTGGCCTGATCGGCGCGACCTTCATCCTCGTCAACATCATCCTGACGCCGAAGCTCGGCGCCACGCTCACGCTGGCGATGATGATCGTGGGGCAGTTGTGCGCGGCGCTTGTCGTCGATCACTACGGGCTGTTTGGCGGCACCATCGTGCGGGTGTCGGCCACACGGCTCATCGGCGTGGTCCTGCTCTTGCTGGGAGTCTCGCTGATACGGTGGAAATAGCTCGTGTAATGCAGAATGCAGAATGAAGAATTCAGAATGAAAATGCAGTCAGAACGCGACGGCGACACTCAGTGTCCGCATTCTGCATTCTGAATTGAGAATTACAGGGCTGGTCATGAAAGACTCCGATCGCCGACTGCTCGGCGAGCTGCGGCGCGCGCTCCTGCCGCTGCACAAGACGCTCCTCGACTGGGAGCGTGAGGGCTACGAACGCAAGCACGGCCGTGTGACCAAAGGCGAGCTCTTGCGAGTCATCGTTTCGGATCCGCAGTTTGCATGGCTGCGTCCGATCTCCGAACTCATCGTGCGGATCGATCAGACGCTCGATACGGAGGAGCCGGATACGGTCGTGGATGTCGCTGCGATCGTGGCTCAGGCGCGACGGCTGGTCGCCCCCGACGAACAGGGCACGCCGTACGAACAGCGGTACTACACCGCCCTGCAGGAAGTCCCCGACGCTGTCTTCGCGCACCGCGCGGTGACCGGCGTGCTCAAAGACGCTCCCTCGCGCGAAACGCTGCACTGATCGATGGGCCGGATCTTGATGCGTGCCTGCGGGTACGATCTCGATTGATGCGGCCGCACAACAGACGCGATCCGACCCCGCTCGTTCTTCTCCTCCTGCTCGCCGGCTGCTCGGGGAGTCAGCCCGCGACGACCCGTCCGGAGACGACCGACAGGCGTTCGGATGGTGAAGCCGACTGGTTCGTCGACCGCGCCGCGCAGACAGGTCTCGATTTCACGCACATCAACGGCATGTCGGGCCATTTGTACATGCCGGAGATTCTGGGGCCGGGTGTCGCATTGTTCGATTACGACAACGATGGCGATCTGGACGTCTACCTCGTACAAAGCGGTCAGTTCGGGAGCCGAGGACCCGGACAGAACGATCGGTTGTTCCGGAACGATCTGCGGATCAACCCTGATGGCACGCGCACCATTCACTTCACTGACGTGACCCGCGAGAGCAAGATCGAGGCGCGCGGCTACGGCATGGGTGTCGCCGCCGGTGACTTCAACAACGACGGATGGGTGGACCTCTACCTGACGAAGTTCAACGCGCCGAACCAGATGCTTCGCAACAACGGCGACGGCACGTTCACGGACGTCGCGAAGGAAACCGGGACGGCGTTGGAGTCGTGGAGCGTGTCCGCGGCCTTCGTGGACATCGATCGCGACGGATGGCTGGATCTCTACGTCGGCAACTACCTGCGCTACACGCTCGCGGGCAACGGCTCCTGCTTCAGCCCGACCGGCGCGCCCGATTACTGCACGCCGAGCAGCTTTCCGCCGCTGCCCGATCGGCTCTATCTCAATCGACGAAACGGCACGTTTGCCGACATCACCGCTTCGTCTCATGTGGCCACCGAGTTTGGTCCGGCGCTCGGAGTCTCGACCGCGGACTTCAACGGCGACGGCTGGATGGATATCTACGTCGCGAACGATGGCAAGGAGAATCAGCTCTGGCTGAATCGCCACGACCGCACGTTCGAGAATGTGGCGCTGGCTTCAGGGGTCGCGCTTCCGGTCAGCGGCAAGGCGGAAGGCAGCATGGGTGTCGACGCGGGCGACATCGATAATGACGGCGATGAAGATCTGGTGATGACCGAGCTGACGGGCGAGGGCAGCAACCTCTATGTGAACGACGGACACGGCCTGTTCGTCGATGCGAGCGCGCCCTCGATGGTCGGGCCCGCGAGCCTGGCGCTGACCGGATTCGGTGCCGGCTTGTTCGACTTCGATTCCGATGGCCGTCTCGATCTGCTGGCCGTCAACGGCACGGTGCAGATCATCGAGTCGCTGCGGCAGGCGCGCGATCCGTTTCCCCTGCACCAGAAGAAGCTGTTGCTGCGCAATGGAGGAAGCACGCGTTTCGAGGATGTGACGGGGAAAGCAGGAGCGGCGTTTGCGTTGTCGGAGATCGGTCGCGGCGCGGCATTCGGCGACATCGACAACGATGGCGACGTGGACGTGGTGATCGCCAACAACAACGGACCTGCCCGGCTGCTGATCAATCAGGCCACGAGAGGGCGTCATTGGTTGGGGCTTCGACTCGTTGGGCCGCCTAAGGGCGGCCCCTACGACGATCGTGGGGGCCGCCTTAAGGCGGCCCAGGTCGGGCGAGACATGCTCGGCGCGCGTGTGGAGATCGTTCGAAAGAGCGGAGGCTCGCTGTGGCGTCGCTCGCGCGCTGATGGCAGCTACGCATCCGCCAACGATCCGCGCGTGCTCGTCGGGCTGGGCGAGTCGGCCGACCCCGTGGCGGTGCGCCTGCGATGGCCCGACGGGCGAATGGAGATGTGGGAGGATCTGCCTGTCGATCGCTACATCACTCTGAAACAGGGTGAAGGGAAGTGAGATACCTCGTTACCCTCGCGACCGCCAGCATTCTTGGCGTGACCGCGTGCAATACGGCCCGCGAATCAGCGCCGGCCGCACCAGCGACGCCGTCGCTGAAGACGGTGTCTCTGCCCGACATGTCGACAGCGGCGGAATCGGTCCAGACGCAACTGCGCGCGCGTTACGAGTCGATGACCGCCGCCATCGGCAAGCCCGGCGTCGCGTCGAGCGAACTTGCGGATGCGTACGGCGAGATGGGGAAGCTCTTCATGGCGGCCGAATTCTATGATGCCGCTGAAGCCTGTCTCACCAACGCGCAGACGCTCGCTCCTTCCGAGATGAAGTGGCCGTACTACCTGGGACACGTTTTTCGCCTCGAGCACGACGACGCGCGTGCGGTCACCGCATTCGAGCGCGTGCTCATGCTGCAGCCGACCGATGTGCCGACGCTGGTGTGGCTGTCCGAGTTGCATCTGGCGGCGAACCGCACCGACGAGGCCGAGCGACTGCTGACGACGGCGAAATCGTTGGCGCCGGAGTCGGGGGCAGTGTCGTTTGGATTGGGCCGCGTGGCGTTGGCCAGGCAGCAGTACTCACAAGCCGTGACCTTTCTCGAGAACGCGTTGCGCGTGGCGCCGGCTGCAACGCGCGTGCACTATCCGCTCGCGCTCGCCTACCGCGGTATTGGCAACGCGCGAGCAGCGGACGCGCATTTGAAGCTGCGCGGTGACGTCGATCCGCCGCAGGCGGATCCGTTGATGGCCGATCTCGCGGGACTGCTGCAGAACGCCGCGGCCTACGAAACCCGCGGGACCAGGGCGCTCGATGCACGTCAATGGGCCGATGCCGCCGACAATCTGTCGAAGGCCGTCGAGTTGTCGCCGCGCAATGCGTTCACCCGGCTGAATCTGGGCACCGCGTTGTACATGCAGGGGAACGCCGACCGCGCGCTGGAACAGTATCGCGAGGCGGTGCGGTTGTCTCCGGGTCTCGCCCGCGCGCATTTCGGGATCGGGGTCATCATGGAATCGCGCGGCCGCGATGACGAGGCGATCGCCGCGTTCTCGACGGCCGTGGCGAGCGATCCCGCGTATCTCGAAGCCCGTTTCACGCTCGCCAACGCGCTTCGTCGCAATGGCCGCGTCCAGGAGTCGCTTCCGCATTACGCCGAGATCATCCGCATCAATCCCGCCGTCTCGCAGGCGAGCTTCGGATACGCGATCGGGCTCGTCCGGCTCGCGCGCTATCAGGAAGCACGCGACCGTCTGCAGGACAGCATGAAAGCGTTTCCCGATCAGCCGGGATTCGCGCACGCGCTGGCGCGCCTGCTGGCGGCCGCGCCCGACGATCGCGTGCGCGACGGCGCCCGCGCCGAGATGATCATGACGCGGCTCCTCGAGAGCCAGCGGACACTCGCCCTGGCCGAGACGATGGCGATGACGCAGGCGGAGCTCGGACGCTTTCAGGCAGCGATCCGCTGGCAGCGGGACGCCATCGCAATGGCGCGGCAGAGTGGCGGCGGAGCAATCGTCTCGCGGCTCACCGAGGTACTCAAGCAGTACGAAGCCGGTCGACCCTGCCGCGTTCCCTGGACCAACGACGATCCGGTGCACCATCCTCGCCCTGGCGCGTGAGCGGTAAGATGCACTCGTGACGCGCCGGTGTGTGGCCGTTCGTGCGGGGCTGACATCGAGCGTCGTGGTATGCCTCGCGGCGCTGGCGGTGTTCGACGGATCCGCGCAGGAGCACGCTCCCATCCTCGTTGACAGGACGAAAGAGTCTGGTCTCGACTTCTCCCACGTGAACGGCGCGGCGGGTGAGTTGCGGCTTCCCGAAGTCATCGGTGCCGGCGGTGCGCTGTTCGATTACGACAACGATGGCGATCTCGATGTGTACCTCGTGCAGGGGGCAGGGAGCGGGGGGCGTTTGTTTCGGAACGATCTTCGTGTGACTCCGGGGACGCGATCGCTTCATTTCACCGACGTCACCGAAGCGAGTGGCATCGTCGCGCGCGGTTATGGCATGGGTGCTGCCACCGGTGACTTCGACAACGATGGGTGCGTCGATCTGTACCTGACGCATCTACGCGGCAATCAGCTGCTCCACAACAACTGCAACGGCACCTTCACCGATGTCACCGAGAAATCGGGCACTGGCGACCAGCGCTGGAGTACGAGCGCGACGTTCTTCGATTACGACCGCGACGGCTGGCTCGATCTGTACGTCGCGCACTACGTCGACTTCCGCGCGGACATGAAGCGCACCTGTTTTTCGGCGGGCTCGGCGCGGGACTACTGCAATCCCGTTGTGTATCCGCCGGTCGCCGATCGACTGCTGCACAACGATCGCAACGGAACGTTCTCGGATGTCTCGGCGCGTGCGGGCCTCACGCGGTCACCGGCACGAGGGCTTGGCGTGCTCGCGTCGGACATCAACGGCGATGGATGGATCGACATCTATGTGGCCAACGACGGCGATCCCAACCGCCTCTGGATCAACCAGCAGGGCACGGGCGTGTTCAAGGACGAAGGGCTGCTGGCCGGTGTGGCGCTCAATCGTGCAGGCCAGGCACAGGGGAGCATGGGTATCGACCTTGGAGACATCGACGGCGATGGGGACGAGGATCTGTTCGTCACCAATCTCGACAACGAGGCCAACACGCTCTACGTCAACGTCGGCCGGGGGTTGTTCGAAGATCGCACGGTCGAACACGGACTCTTCAAACTCGGCTTCACCGGCTTCGGCACGCGCTTCATCGACTACGACAGCGATGGCTGGCTCGATCTGATCGTCGCGAATGGTGCCGTCAGGCATCTGAGCGCCCAGGTGCAGAAGGGCGACCCTTATCCACTCAAGCAGCGGAGCCAGCTGTTTCACAACGATCGGCGAGGGACGTTCGTGGATGTCAGCGCCGCCGCCGGGCCCGCGTTCGCACCGATGCAGGTCGCTCGCGGGATTGCGGCCGGCGACCTCGACAACGACGGCTCCATCGACATCGTCATCTTCAACAACAGTGGTCCGGCGAGAGTGCTGATGAACGAGGTCAGGGCGCGCGGCCACTGGCTCGGTGTCCGTGCGATCGATCCCCGCTATCACCGCGACGCGCTGCAGTCGCGTGTCGAGCTTGCGGGTCGCGGAGGTCGTAACGTCGTGCGTCGTGTTCAGGTCGACGGCAGTTACTGCACCGCCAGCGATCCACGAGTGATGTTCGGGCTCGGCGACGATCAATCGATGCAGACGGTTCGCGTGCAATGGGGACCGGGGGACGTCGAGGAATTCCGCGGCCTTGCCGTCGATCGGTATTGGATCCTCGAACGCGGCAAGGCCGCGAAGGCGTCTTAGTCGACCGCATCATGTCACGCTTCCGATCGGTCGCCGGGTTGGTGCTTGCAGGCGCGATCTGGGGCGGATCCGTGCGCGCCGCGCCTCAGACGCCCGATGTGTCGACGATCGCGCCGGCGAGAGCGAATCTCGCGCCAGTACCGATCCCTCGACTCGATGGCCTCGACGCTTCCGTTGTCGATCAGCTTCGCGAGGCTCAACAGGTCGTTCTTCAGGCCACGACCCAGAATGCGTCTTCGAAAGCGCTCGCCGACGCCTACGGATCGCTGGCCCGTGTGTATCACGCCTACGAGTTCTTCGATTCGGCGGAAGCGGCGTACGTCAACGCCTCGCGTCTTGCGGATAGCGATGCGCGATGGCCGCACCTGCTTGGATACCTGTATCAGCAGACCGGTCGGCTCGAGGAAGCCACTGCATCATTGCTCGCCACGCGCCGGATCCGTCCGGACGATCCGACGGTCACCGTGCGTCTTGGCGAGGTGTACCTCGGGCTGAATCGTCTGCACGACGCGCGCGACGAGTACCAGCGCGTGATCGATACGTTCCCTGCCGTCGCTCGTCGCGGGCTCGGCGAGGTCGCGCTGCGCGAGGGCCGATTCTCCGACGCCGTCGATCTCTTCAGAGCGGTGCTCGATCGCGTGCCGCAGGCGACGAGCGTCCATTACTCGCTGGCGATGGCGTATCGCGGATTGGGCCGCATGGACGACGCCCGCGCACATCTCGAGCGCCGAGGCTCGAACGATGTCCGGGTCGCCGATTCGGTGGTCGATAGTCTCGCGTCGCTGCTGCGCGGTGAGCATGCCCTCGTGATGCAGGGGAGACGTTTGTACGATGCCGGCCAGTTTCAGGAAGCCGCCGACGCGTTTCGAAAGGTGCTCGCGGCGTCGCCGTCGAGCGTGACCGCTCACGTCAATCTCGGATCGACGCTCGCAAGGTTGGGGAAGATCGGAGACGCGATCGACGAGTTCGAGGCCGCGCTCGCCCGCGACGCCGACAATGCCACCGCGCACGCCGGTCTTGGCCTCTTGCTGGTCGGACAGCGTCGCGATCGGGAGGCGTTGCCCCACCTGCAAGCCGCGTTCAAAGCAGCGCCTGACGAAGCTGGTGTCGGTGCGGCCCTGGTCGGCGTGCTCGTGCGACTCGAGCGGCCGGGCGAGGCGATCGACGTGCTGACGGCATCACGGTCATCACGCCCCGATGACGAGGCGTCGACGGTGGCGCTCTCAATCCTGCTTGCTGATCGAGGACGATTTCGCGACGCAATCGCGCTGCTCGACGAAGCGAACGCGGCATTCCCCGAGCGTACGACGACGGCAACGACGCTCGCGCGGCTGCTCGCTTCATCACCGGACGCATCGCTCCGTGATGGTCGGCGGGCGCTCGACCTGGCGACTGCCGTGAGCAAGGCAGAGCCGTCGCCGGTTCACACCGAGACGATCGCGATCGCTCTTGCGGAGTTGGGTCGGTGCGCGGAGGCGCGCGATACGATGCAACGCGCGGTCAACGAGGCCACTCGCGCAAAAGACTCACAGGAGGCCGCGCGCCTGAAGGCCGAGTCGAAGAAGTACGAATCCCCTTCGTGCCGGCCATGAAAAGGAAAAGGCCGGTCCGAATGGACCGGCCTTCCCTGATTCCTCCTGCCTCCTGATTCCTAGAAGTCGAACTGGGCGCTGATCTTGAAGAGACGTGGGAGCAGGATCGACGTCGGCGATGTCCAGCCGGGGATGACGCCTGGCGGTGTGTATGCGAAGTTCTCTCCGATAATCGAGTTGGAGTTCGTCACGTTGTAGAAGTCGAAGTTGATGTTCGTCCGCGTGTTGTTGATGCGGAAGATTTTCGACAGGCGCAGGTCGATCTGGTTCAGCCGCTCGATATAGAGCTGGCCCGGGTCGACGATCTGGACCGCCTTGAACGGAATGAACGGATATGCGCCCGAGATCGAACCCGGAATGGCCCCTGGAGGAAGACCCGTGTAGTTCGCATTGGCTTGGACCACCGCCCCGGGCAGGTTCTGGAACGAGCCGCTGATCTGCACGTCGATCTTCGGGAGCGTGTAGGCGGCGAGCCCCTGAATCGAGGTCATGAAGCCGTTGTTCTGCTCGCAGAACTCTTTCGGCCGCGCGGCAAAGAAGAAGAGCCGCGTCGGATCGCCGAAGAAGGTGTGGAGCATCTCCGGCAGCTGGTCGACCACAGCGCAGTCGTTGGTGACCTGCCTGCCCGTGCCCATGCCGCCCTGGAGAAGCAGTCCGTTCTGCAGGCGGGCATTGAGCGTGACGTTCACGCCGTCGAAGTGTTCCGTCTGTTTCCCATAGTTGTTCGACAGCGTCACGAAGTAGTTTTGTGCCGCGACCGTCGGACTCAGATTCATCACGGTCAAGGGATATCCGCCGCCGTTCGGCAGGCGCGAGTCACTGGGTGCGGTGACCGTGACCGGCGTGTAATCCGACGCCTTGGCGGCGAGATCGTCCATGATGCGGATGTTCCCGTACCACCGCCGCGCATACTGCACGTCGATCGACATGCGCGGGATGATCTCGTGCTGGACGCTCGTCGTGAACTCCCAGTTGAAGGACCGCTTGCCCCAGCCCTTCATCAGGTCCGGGTCGTAGCTCCTGGTGGGGATGAGCGACCCGAAGTTCGGGTTGTCCAGGGCCCCGCATTCGCCGTTGAGCGCGAAGTTGTTCAGATCGCAGTTGGGCACGAAGTTGCTGTTGGCGTCAGCCCAGGGTCGCCCCGCCGTGGTCGACAGGCTGAGAATCGGATTCGGCGCGTCGGTCACCTGCGCAGGGCCGAACCCGGTGGTGCCCAGCCCCTCGAGGTACTTGTTCAGCGTGACCTTCAGAGCCGTCTTCCCGTTGCCGAACACGTCATAGGTCGCGCCAAGTCGCGGCGTGATGTCGTTCCAACTGAGGTTGTCGATCTTGTCGTATTGAATGTTGACGTTCCGGCCGAAGAAGGTCCCCGAGATGCCCTGCGGCGGGAAACTGTTTGCAAACGAATCCCAACGGATGGCGCCCGCGAGCGTCCACCGACCGGTCGTCCATTTGTCCTGAGCGAACAGTCCCATGTCACGATTGACGTTCACCTCCACGGTTCGAGGAACCAGTTGGTAGGTGATCGAGGTGGGCACCATCGACGTGAATCCGTAGCTGTACGGCGCTGCCGGAGAGCTGTAGGTCGTGTTCTCGTGATGCCCGTAGGCGTTGTTGAAACCGACTTTGAACTGGTTGGACCCGGTGATATACGACACGGCCGCCCGGTAGTGGATGTTCCAGTTCCACGAGTTGTTGTAACTGGTGGCCGCCCGATACGTCAGCCCTCCACCGGTCACCGGGTTGAGGCTGTCGGTTACCGAGATCATGCCTGGTGTGAGGTGGTCGATGTTCCCCAGCTTGCCGACCTGCGGCTCCATGCCGCCCCAGCGTTCAACGCGGTGAATGGCGCTCGCTTCAACCAGCAGTCGATTGCTCACCGGCGTGCTCCAGTCCATCGTCACGAATCGCTGGAGCGGGAAACGACGATCGTTGCCGGCCTCCGGCGAGGTGATCGCGCCGCCGATCCCGGGACCGATCCCCGTTGTGCAGGCGCAGAAGTTCTCCTGGTCGTAGGTCAGTCCGATCTTGTGCTTCGGCGCCGCCTGCCAGGTCAGTCGCGCCTGATAGATCGTCTGTTCCTGATGGAGGATCGCCTGATTGGTCGACGGGACGTAGTCGTACCGATTCGGGTTGTTCGCGTTCTGGTTGAAGAACGTGCTGGCGACGTAGTTGTCAGCGAAGAGCGATCGGCCGGACAGGAAGAACCAGAGCTTGTCCTTCTGGATGGGACCGCCGAATCCAGGATTGAGGTCGCCATTCGCCTTGATCGTGCCGGGTACTGCCAGGCCCGCTTTTTGGACGTCGCTTCCCGTGAAGTTGTCGCTCGCGAAATCCTGGTTCGCGTAGCTGGCGAAGATGGCGCCGCTGTATCGATTGCCGCCATCTCGCGGAATGAAGTTGATGCGGACGCCGCCGGTCGCTGCCTGGGCATCGACCGCCGAGACGTCGATCGCAAACTCCGCGGTACCGGTCGCATTCGGCACCGCGCCGCCGCCCCAGCCGCCGGCGATCATCGAGCTCAACGCGACGCCGTTGACCATCATGCGCTGGTCAGACGTTCGGCCGCCGTTGGCTTCGAGCGAGGCGACTTCCTGCACCACCGAGCCGCCGACGTCCTGACCAGTGAACGCGCCCTTCCGCACACCGGGGATCAGCACACCGACCGTAAAGGGCGTGCGCGAGCTCGGGATCGCGGTGACGATCGCCTGGTCCATGACGGCCTGACGCGTCGTCGATTCCAGATTGACGACCGGTGTTTCGCCGGTGACGGTGATGGTTTCCTGCAGGTTCCCGACGGCGAGCTCTGCGCTCGCGTCGAAGACCGCCGTTCCGGTGAGCACGACGCCCTCACGAACGACCGTCTTGAACCCCGAGAGAGCAAAGGTCACTCGATAGGTTCCGGGCCGAAGGTCGGGGATAGTGTAGCGGCCGGTGCCGTCCGTGACGCCAGTTCTGACCTTCTCGATCAGGACCGGACTCGATGCCTCGACGGTCACTCCCGGGAGCACTCCGCCGGACGGGTCCTTGACCGTGCCCGACAGTGTGGCCTGGGCGGAGGCGGCGAGTGGCACGCTCAATACGATCGTGATTGCCAACAGCAAGTGCTTCATGGGACTCATGCACACCTCTCCTTGAGCCGCACCACCGTGACTCTGACGCGCATACCCTCGCGCGTTCGGCCGCAACTGTCCAATACATCTTTCAATGTGCAGGTATACGGATTTGGTATAGAATCCGGCCCCCATGGACTTCCGGCACATTAAAGCGTTCATCGCTGTTGCCGACGCCCTGAGCGTAACGAAGGCCGCCGAGCGTCTCCACATCTCCCAGCCTCCACTCAGCCGTCACATCCATCAGCTCGAGGAAGAGCTCGGATTGACGCTGTTTCTCCGGCACCGGCAAGGGGTCACGCTCACCGAGGACGGCAAGCGTCTGCTCGAGAAAGCGCGCGCGCTCGACGCGGCTGGAAGCGACTTCTGCGAGGCCGCGCGTCAAATGGCGCGCGGCGAAGAGAATCGCATCCGCATCGGGATCGGGTGGGGCCTCTGGGATGTGGTCAATCGTCTTCGAGTCGAGTTCACGAAGCAGCGACCCGACGTCACGTTCGAAGTACGGGACGTCTATTGCGCCGACGATCTGCACGAGCAGCTGCGCAGCTCCCAGCTGGATGTCGTGTTCGCGCGTCCGCCGCTCGATCAGACCATCCTCGACGTCGCGCCGATCTATCACGAGCGCATTCAAGCAGTCGTCGGTGACGACAGTCCGTTCGCGGCGCTCGAAGAAGTGCGGATCCGCGACCTTGCCGAGACGCCGCTGCTGCTCTGGGATCGCCACATCGGGCCGGCGCTGTACGATCGCGTCCTCGATCTCTATGCACGCGCAGGAGTGAACCCGACGATGACACCGACGCCTGGTGCCGGTCCATACAATCACGCCGGGTTGATGCTCGTTGCGTCCGGGAAAGGCGTCTACCTCTGCCTCGGTGTTCCGCTCACCAGTCCTCAGCCGGCGAGCGGTGTGGCAGTCCTGCCTGTCGCCGATCCGGGCGCCACGATCGAAGTGTGTGTCGCGAGTCGCAGGGGCGAGGCGTCACGACTGGTGCGTCAATTCCTCGAGTGCGTGTGGCACGAGTATCCACAGCCGAGACGTGTGCCGGTCAGCCGGGGAGTGACAGCGCTGAGGGCCTAGAGCGGGGCAGAGCCCACACTACTCATTTCGCACCCTGCATGCGTGCCAACGCTTCAGCAAACCTGGGCTGATCGGGATAGAGCTTCGACGACTCGGCGAGCATCGCGCGCGCTTCCTGATAGCGGCGCAGCCCGACGAGCGCCCCTGCGTATCCGAACCGCGCATCGGCAACGCGCGGATCGATCGCGAGCACCTGCTTGTACTGCGCCAGCGCCTGTTCGAACTGTCCGGTGCGTCCAAGCATTTCGCCCAATCGAAGACGAGCGTCGACGTAGTTCGGGTCGTACCGTACCGCGGCTGACAGCTGTTCGATTCCGTCCTTCGTCTGGCCGTGTGCGGCCAGCAGTACACCGAGGCTGTAGTGCGCCTGCGCGAAGTCCGGCGATCGGTGCACCGTCTCTCGAAACTGTTCGACTGCGCCCGCGGTATCGCCCATCAGCGACAACGCCGTTCCCAGCTTGTGTCGAAGCGATGGATTGTCGGGCGCAAGCTCGACGCCCTTGCGGAAGTGTTCGACCGCGGCCTTGAAGTCGCCGCTGTCGAGCGCGCGCATGCCGCGATTCTCTTCGGCCACCGAGCTGTGCAGGAGACCGCGCAGCTCCACCATCAGCGGATCCGGCGGCCCCACTTCCACACTGCCTTGCTGACGCAGATGCGCCTCCGCCCTCGCGGTGTCCCCGAGAGCGCGATAGGCCTGTGCGAGCGGATAGTGTGCGATCGAGGCACGCGGATCGGCCGATAGCACCTGCTCGAATTGTTCGACCGCCCGCGCGTAGTCGCGTCGAGCGAGTGCTGCGCGACCGAGACCGAATCGCGCCGCTACTGTTTGAGGCTGTACCGCAAGCGCCTGCGCGAAGCGCGGCTCCGCCAGCTCGGGCTGTCCCTGATCGAGATAGACGCTGCCCAGCCACACCAGCGTGGCGATGTCGTTCGGCTGCAACGCGAGCGCTTGCTCGAACGATGCGATCGACTTCGTCGGTTGGGCCATCGCCATGTACACGTGTCCGAGGTAGTACGGCCACTTCGCAACGGTGGGCGCGAGCGACTGCGCGTGGAGGTAGTAGGGTTCCGCGGCTTCGTTGTAGTCAGCCGCCATCAGCAGGTTGCCGACGGCTCCGTAGGCCTTCGCGAGATCGGCCGGAGGTGTCTTCCGGTCGGCGACGAGCGTGGTCAACACCTTCGACTGTTCGGTCATCTGCTTCTGAACCGACGGCTCCATGCGGGAAAGGTCCGGCAGTGAGACAGCGGGCAGCGAGGCGGTCGACGCAGTCTGTTCAGGCGTCGTCGATGCGTCCTTCGATCCCGACGAGCAGGCGACCGTCAGCAGGGAGAGGACGAGGGTGGTCGCGACCCATCGCGCCGTGCGCATCATTTGCCGGTGCCTTCTGCGAGCGTGGTGTACCGATCGATGGCGACCGTCGTCCATTCTTCGGTCTTGCCGTCAGGCCACACGACCCGCACGCGAGGAGCACTCGTCGACTGCCCGAGCCCGACGAGCACGCGAGGATCGCTGGCCGATGCATAGCTCCCGTCCGAGTGGGCCCGTCGCCACAGCGTTGATCCGTTGTCGAGGACGACCCCAACGCGCGTTCCGAGCATGTCGCGGGTCCGGCTAGAGCCGGACACTACATCGGATGTAGTGTCCGCCTTCAGGCGGACTTGCCCGACCAGCCGGAGGCCGATCCAGTGATTGCGAGTGCCGATGTTGTTGACGAGCAGCCGCGGCCTGCCGTTGTTGTTGGCCACGAGCACGTCGACATCACCATCGTTGTCGATATCGCCGAACGCCGCGCCGCGGCCGACCTCTGACAACGCGAACGCCGCACCGCCGCGCGCGCTGACATCTTCGAATCGACCGTTTCGCAGATTGTGAAACAGCAGCTTGCGCTGATGCAGCGGAAAGGGGTCGTTCACTCGCCTGAGCGCCTCGATGGTCTGCACCGCGCCATTGACGATGAGCGTATCGAGCCAGCCGTCGTTGTCGATGTCGAACCATGCTGTCCCGAAGCCGGTGTACCCGCGGCTGGGGGCGCCCAGGCCGGAGCGCCCGCTCTGTTCCTCGAACAGACCGGAGCCATCGTTGATGTACAGGTCGTTCCCCTCGCCAGTCAGGTTGGTCACGAACAGATCTTCGTCGCCGTCGTTGTCGATGTCGCCGGCGGCGACCCCCATGCCCGCTTTGGCTTTCCCGTGCGCGCTCAGCGCAGTGCCCGACAGCAGCCCGGTGTTCCTGAACGTGCCGTCGTGCTGATTGATCCACAGCTGATTGGGCTGGCCATCGTTGGCCACGTAGAAGTCTATCCACCCGTCGCCGTTGAAGTCGGCAGCCGAGACGCCGAGCGCAGGTCCGAACTCGTGCAGGATGCCCGAGGCGTTGCTGACATCGGTGAACGTGCCGTCGCGATTGTTGTGATACAGGCGGCTCGGCTGCGGCTGGTACACGTTAGGTGAACAGTAATCGGGTCTCCCCGACGCGCTGAAGCACGGCTGGCTCGATTCGACGCGCCAGTTCAGATAATTGCCGACGAACAGATCGAGCCATCCGTCACGGTCGTAATCGAAGTACGAGGCCGAGACGCTCCATGATGCACTATCAGTGCGGCTCTGCCTCGAGACATCGGTGAACGTGCCATCGCAGTTGTTGCGAAACAGCTGATTGGCCCCGAGGTTGGTCAGATACAGATCGAGACAGCCATCGTTGTTGATGTCACCGGTCGCCGCACCCATCCCATATCCGCGAGCAACGATTCTGCTCGCGGCGGTGACGTCAGTGAAATGAAGCGTGCGCGTGCCGTCAGGATTGACGAGGAGATCGTTGCGAAACAAACGACCGCCCGGACCTGGCTTCCCGAATTCCGAGCCCTGCACGAGGTAGACGTCCAGGTCTCCGTCGTTGTCGTAGTCGAACAGCGCAGCGCCGGGCGCGATGATCTCGGCGTAATGGAACTTGCCCGACATGCCGTTGACATGCGTGAAGGCGAGCCCGCTCTCCTCGGCGCGTTCCGTGAACCAGTCTCCCTTGATCTCGAGCGCGGAGTTCGCCTTCGGTGTGGGCGCGGGGCTCTGAGGGGGAGTGGATCCACACGCCGCGCAGGCGACACACAGCGCGGCAGCAAGAACGGAGTACCTGGGAAATGACACGTGGACGATCGGATGTTACTCAAAAAAAGAGCGGGTAAGACCTTGCGGCCTTACCCGCCCCCACTTGCCCTGCGTCTCGCCGAAGCCCAAACGGCGAAGGCGGACCTATCTACCTTTAGAAGTCGAACGTCAACGAGACTTTCATCAGACGAGGCGCAACGACGGCCTGAGGTGCAAGCCACGTTGCATAGGTGCTGCTTGCCAGTGCGATCGTGTCGGCGTTGAGCACGTTGAACAGATCGAGACTCACCACCGCCCGGCGCTGGGCGAATCGGACGACCTTTCCGAAGCGCGCGTCGATCTGATTGAAGCGCGAACCGTAGAGCGAGCCTGGCTGAATCAGGCTGAGCGTGGTCGTGCCGGTTGCCGCGCCTCCCGATGGCAGTCGACCGAGACCTCCTTGTGAGACCGGCCGCGACAGACCGATGTTGGCCGCGTTGGTCGGATCGGGAGTCGTTGAGTTTGCCGCTGCGTAGTTCGCGGCGTACTCGACGCCCGGAATGCTCTGGAACGACGCGCCGATCTGCACGTCGATCTTCGGCACGGTGTACGAGCCGAGGAACTTCACCTGCGGCAACCAGTTCTGATCCATGTGACAGGTATTGAGCGACGAGGCGCCGAGCATTTCGACGAGCGCCTTGGTGCCAGCCTTTGCCGGATCCTGGACGTCGCAGTAGTCGGTCGTCTGATGACCGGTGCTGAGACCGCCCTGGAAGATGATGCCCTGTGGCAGCCGCGCATTCAGACCGAGGTCGAATCCGAACCAGTGGTCATACACGTTGCTGCCGGGGAACATCGTCTTTGACAACCCCTGCAGGTTGGTGACGGGGACGCCCGGGTTGAGGTTGTAGAAGTGAGCCGTGTTGATGTCGCTCGGCAGCTGCTGACCGCCGGACTGGGACGGAGCAGTAGGAATCACCGACGGGTTGACCGAGAACTCAGTGAAGTTTTCGACCGTCGCCGACGTATTGTCGGTCACGAGGAAGTTGCCGAACCAGCGCCAGAACACGCCGCCGTTCACCGACACGCCGCGGCCGATTTCGTGCTGCGCGCTCGTCGACAACTCCCAGCTGTACGGACGCTTGCCCCATCCGTACCGAGCATCGTCCTGCACCGCGAGGTTGGGGAAGAGCGTGTTGCTGTAGAAGTTGGCGTTCGGGCCAACGGCCGCGAGACAGGTATCGATCTGCGGCTCCTGCCCTGGTGCCGGCCCCTGGTTGGTGTTACGAGTCAGATCGCAGTCAGGAATGAAGTTGTTGTTGTTGTCGATCCAGGTTCGCGACGATGTCAGCTGGATGTTGTAGCCCGCCTGGCTCGCGAGACCACCCAGCACCAGCGCCTGCCCCAGCACGTACTTGCCGACGTTGACCTTGAGCGCGGTCTTGCCGTCACCAAACAGGTCGTAGGCCATCGCCGCCTTCGGCGTCCAGTCCTTGTAGCGCGTCGTGCTGAACTTCGGCACGTCGTAGTTGCGAAGCGGCGTCAGCAGCGACGGCCCGAGATGGAACGCCGGGTTCTCCGAGAAGAACCAGTCCATCCGGATGCCGCCGCTCAACGTCAGGCGATTGATCGTCCACTTGTCCTGCGCGAAGATGCCGCCTTCGCTCGTCACCTTGTTGGGCGAGCCGAGGGCAGGCGTCGGGCAATCGTGGATGGTCGTGTCTCCTCCGACGAGACCGCCGTTGACCTGACGCACGAGCGGATCGGTGCAGCCGTCCGAGCGCAGCGAGAGGCTTTGCGGCACGGGGATGCCGACGCCGACCCCATTGCTCGCCAAGGTGCTCACGACGTAGCTGTATGGAACCACCGACAAGTTGTTCGACCATCGGAACGCGCCGTTCAAGTCGATACCGGTCTTGAACGAATGCGAGCCGGTCACGTACGACGCCGCGAAGTTGCCACGGTAGTTCGGGTTGTGGCTCGGTGTATCGGTTGCGCCGACGCGGCCGTGATAGTTGTTGATCAACTGGGTGTACCCAGGTACGGTCGACTGCGGGTTGTTGTCGGTGACGCCAACGGCCAGTGGGTCCGCGATATCGGTCGCAGCCCTGCGGCCTCCCCACGTTTCCTGGTGACGCCAGAAGCCGGCCTCGAGCAGGAGCCTGTTGGTCTGTGGCGCCGACCACTGCACCAGGTTGTCGGAGAACGGGAAGAAGTACGTCGTGTTCAACGCTTCATGAGCGGTACCGTTGAGGGCGTTCGTGTACTCCCGTTTCTTGTTGTTGTAGTAGAAGCCGAACTTGTTCTTCTGGTCCATCTGCCACGAGAGCCGCGCCGTCTGTTCCCAGAAGTAGCCGCCGCCGCCGAGTGTCGTGTAGAGCGGCTGCGACTGCTCGGGAACGTAGGACATCGTGGCGGTGTTGAGGAGCGTCGGGTTGGTTTGTCCGACCACGAAGTTCCTGTTCGGATAGTTGTTCGGGACGTAGTTCTCGGCCTTGGTCCATCGTGCAGTCGCGAACCACCACAGTTTGTCCTTCAAGATCGGACCGCCGAATCCCGGATTGATGTCGTAGACCGTTTTCAGCGCACCGGGTTGCGTCACCAGGCCGCGGCAGAACATGCTCTCCGCCGGCGTGCAATTGCCGCTCGCGTCTCTCGTGCCGGTGGTGTAGTTCGTGCCCTGCATCGCGCCGCTGGCGCCCGAGTAGAACATCAGGCCTTTGAACGTGTTGCCGCCGTCGCGCGGCACGTAGTTGATCTGAACGCCTCCGCCCGCGAGCGACGCGTCAGCGCCGGAGGTGTTGACCGACATCTCCTGCATCGCGGTGAAGCTGGGCGAGCTGCTCAGTGATTCACCGAAACGAATTGTGGTCGCGGCAGAGAGGCCGCCGATCGTCTGCCGCTGTTCCGCCGGCTTGCCGCCGTGGATTGCGAGATCGGTGAACGTGTCGCCGGCAGTGCCGCCCACATCCTGAGACGTCAGCGAATTGGTGTTGGCGCCTCCGACCGAGCCACCAGCGCCGAGGATGATGCCCGGCTGCAGCGCGGCGAGGTTGATGCCGAGTCGACCTGTCGGCACCGTGTCGACGATCTCTTTCGTGACGACCTTCTGCACCGCAGCGCTGCGCACATCGACGAGCGGTGTCTGGCCGGTGACGGTGATCGTTTCAGCGATCGCGCCGACCTTCATGTCGGCGTTGAGCGTCGCCACGAACGATCCGTTCAGTTCGATCCCGTCACGCTTGAACACGTTGAACCCGCTCAGCGTGAACGTGACGGTGTAGGTCCCTGGCAGGAGGTTGATGATCTGATACTGGCCTGAACCGTCAGTGACGGTCGACCTCGTTTTCTCAATGAGCACCGGACTCGATGCTTCAACGGTCACGCCAGGCAATACCGCGCCTGACGTATCCTTCACGACTCCCTGAATAGTCGCCTGGGCGTAGACTGCGCCGGGCAACAAGGCCAGACACAGACACGTCAACACGCCTTTGGCTAGTGCGCGCATCATTCCTGCCTCCCTGAGAGAATTGGCCGGACCCGCTCTGACGCCGCGGATGATAAGTCGCTGGCGGCCCTTTCCGCAACGGGCTTTCGGGCCTCCTCCCCACGCAATATCGCGGCCGGAAGCCGTCAAAAAAAAGGAAAATTGTGCGCGCGGCCTCCGGGAGAGACCTCGAGGCGCATCAATGGAGGGCATGAGTCGATGCGAACGGTTCGGAGTCATGAGCTGATCCAGGGCGTGCTGGTCTTGCTCCTGGCGGCGTCCCCGGTGGGCGCGCAGGAGGGGTTCCGCCAGACGATCGTCGTGACTGCGGCGGCGCGCCCCGTGGAGTTGGGGAGCGTGACGCGCACGATGACGGTGATCACGCGTGAGCAGATCGCCCTCCTGCCGGTCGAGTCGATCGCCGACGCGTTGCGGCTGGCTGCCTCCGTGGACGTGCGGGCGCGCGGGGTCCGCGGGGTCCAGAGCGACTTTGCCGTCCGCGGCGCGACGTTCGGACAGATGCTGGTGCTGGTCGACGGCGTGCGACTGAACGATGCGCAGTCGGGCCATCACAATGGCGATATCCCCGTGCCCCTCGACGCGGTCGAGCGGATCGAGATCCTCTATGGTCCCGACTCGTCGCTCTTCGGCGCAGATGCCTTCGGCGGCACGATCAACATCGTGACCAGGCGCACGCAGGAGCCGTCGCTGGTCGTCCAGGGCGGCAGCTTCGGTCTGGTCAGCGGGCGCGCCGATGGCGGCTTCGAGCGCGGCCAGCTCCGCGAGTCACTGGCAGTGTCCGCGGATCGATCGTCCGGGTTCATGGACGATCGCGATTTCAAGACGAGCATCGTCCGATCGCGCACGTCGATCGGCGATCGATCGAGTGTGGCCGTCTCGTATCTCTGGAAAGGTTTCGGCGCCAACAATTTCTACGGGGGCAACGCCCCCTCGCGTGAGTGGACGAATCAGACACTCGTGAGCGCCGATCACCGGTTTGCCGACGTCGCAGGGTGGAGCATCACCGGAACCTCGTCGTATCGCACACACGGCGACCACTTCATCTTCAACGAGCTCAACCCCGCGTTGTCAGACAACCTGCATCGCACGCATGCGGTCCTCGCGGGGGCGAGCGGCGCGCATCGTGCTGGCAGCAACGGTACGGTGACCGTCGGCCTCGAGGGCGGAGGCGACTGGATTCGCTCGACCAATCTGGGCGATCACGCGATGACGCGCGTCAGCGCGTTCGGCGAATGGCGTGGCGAGCTCGGTCGACGCGTACAAGCGGATGCCACGCTTCGTGTCGATCGCTACAACGAGTTCGGCACATCGTGGAGTCCGTCACTCGGCGTGGGATGGTGGGCCGCTCCACGCGTTCGTCTGCGCGCGAGCGCCGGGAGGGCGTTCCGGGTGCCGACGTTCACCGAGCGCTACTACTCGGATCCGGCGAATCTCGCGCGGCCTGAAGTCGGC
This sequence comes from Vicinamibacterales bacterium, assembly GCA_035263125.1. GTDB lineage: Bacteria > Acidobacteriota > Vicinamibacteria > Vicinamibacterales > UBA2999 > Gp6-AA40. Next base: position 56,386 of record DATFRP010000196.1, on the reverse strand, counting down.
CCCGAAACCGCGTGGGCTGGTGAAGGCGGTGTCGATGTCCTCGCGCCGGGTGGTTGGACGATTCAGACCACGCTCTTCGGTCGCGCCGATCGCAACGTGATCGACTGGCTGCGGCCGACCGTCGCCGATCGCTGGATGACCTACAACATCCGACGCGTCGACACGATCGGCGTGGAATTTGGCGCGCGAAGAAGCTTTGCGGGAGGCGCCTTCGTGCAGGCCGAGTACGCCGAGCTCAATCTCGATGCGGCGCCGGTCGATCAGCTGTCGAAGTACGTGCTCGACTACGCGCCGCACTCATTCACGGCCGCGGCATCGCTGCCGCTGCCGGGTGCGTTCCGCATCGCTCCGCGCGTCGAATATCGGTACCGCTCGCGATCGGCCGGCACGCTCGATTACGTGCTGCTCGACACGCGTATCGCAAGACAGTTGTCTCGAACGTTCGAGGTGCGCGTCGATGGAACCAACTTGCTCGATGCGGACTATCAGGAGGTCGCCGGCGTCGCGATGCCTGGTGCAGCGGTCGCGATTTCGCTCGCCGTTGGTACGCGCTAACGGACAGTGTAGGCCGGGCTTGTTCTTCAAGCCCGGCGTTCAGCTACTCGGGCGTTTGTGACGCCTCCAAGGTCGCAACCAGATAGCGCGTAGCGATCGGGACGCCGGGCTTATAGAACAAGCCCGGCCTACACTGCGGGTTCTTGTTGCGTTAAACAGTGCAGCGTGCCCAATCCCCAGACCAGGTCGACTGCATGAATTCCCACCACGCGACGTGAAGGCATCAGCTCGGCGATCGTGTTGAGCGCCATGCGATCGTTGGCGTCGTTGAAGGTCGGCACGATCACGACCCCGTTGGCGATATAGAAGTTCGCGTAGCTTGCTGGCAGGCGTTCGCCCTTCATCATCACCGCGCGCGGGAAGGGGAGTGTGACGATGCGAAACGGGGCGAGGCCGGGCTGACACGATGCCAGCTCGAGTCGTCGGAGGTTGTCCATTGATCGCGCGTGATTGTCATCCTGCGGATCGCGTTCGACCGCCAGAACGATGGTGTCGCGGTCGACGAAACGGGCGATGTCGTCGATGTGGCCGTGTGTGTCGTCGCCCACACAGCCCTCGCCGAGCCAGATCGTTCGGGAGACGCCGAGCCACTGCGCGAAGATCCGTTCGTAGTCCTCGCGCGTCATTCCGGGATTGCGAACCTGGGTGCCGCTCAAGAGCCATTCTTCGGTCACCAGGAGCGACCCGGCTCCATTGACCTCGATCCCGCCACCCTCGAGAACGATGCGCTCGTCGGTGTCTTCGCGGCGAGGCTCGATCACGCGCAACCCTGTGATGGCTGCCACTGCCCGGCCGACACCGGCATCCTGCGACCAGTTGTCGTACTTCGCCCACGCGTTGAATGCCCACGAAATCAGCTGAACGCGACCGTCGAGGTCGATCACACCGATCGGCCCGGAATCGCGCAGCCAGACCCGATCGGTGGGCACGACGTGCAGCCGTATGCGATCCGCTCGCACGCCGTGGGCGTCGAGCGCCGCACGCGCCGAGGCGCGCACGTCCTTGGAGTGACAGAGAATCTCGACCGGCTCGTGGTCAGCGAGCACTCGCGCGATCTCGGCATAGACCCACGGGATCGCTCCAAGCTTGCCCGGCCAGTCGGGCTCGTGGTGCGGCCAGCTAATCCACGTCGCGCGGTGCCGCTCCCACTCCGCGGGCATGCGAAGCGCGTTCGAAGGTTCGTCACTCACAACGAACCACGGCACGGAGGCACAGAGTGTGTTTATCCGTTCGTCTGGAGAGCGTGGGTTGAAAAGCTCGTTGCCGCGTCGAGCGGGTGGCGCCGGGTGGGGCATCCCCGCCCGCCGCGCAGGCGCCTTCTCCGTGATCCGTCTTTTCGTACCCGTGACAGTGCCCTTGGCGCCGAGGACGGGCGGGGAGACCCGGCGACAGGACCCGCGAGAAATGACTCACGATGAACAACACAAGCGGAGAACGATTCTATGAACCCAAATACCGGTTCAGAATCGGACCGTACGCATCGACACGACGATCGCGCAGGAACGGCCAGTTGCGCCGCACGTTCTCGATCAACGCAGGATCGCACGTAGCCACGAGGACTTCTTCCGATTCACCTGCGTCTGCCACCAGCCGCCCGAACGGATCCGCAATGAACGAGTGGCCGAAGAATGTCAGACCGTTCGTGCCCGGCTCGGGCTCGTGTCCAATGCGATTGGGCGAGGCGACATACACGCCGTTGGCGATGGCGTGTGCGCGCTGCATCGTGCGCCACGCATCGACCTGCGCCTGACCCCATTCGTCCTTCTCCGCGGGATGCCAGCCGATCGCCGTGGGATAGAACAGCACCTGTGCGCCCAGCAGCGACGTAATCCGCGCGGCCTCGGGGTACCACTGGTCCCAGCAGATGAGGACGCCGATCGTGGCGTATCGCGTCTTCCACACGGTGAATCCGCCCGCATCCAGACGGGTCGCGGTCGCGCGTTCGTCAGCGGCAGATTCTCCGGGCGTGAAGTAGTACTTCTCGTAGAACAGCGGATCGTCCGGGATGTGCATCTTCCGATACACGCCGAGGATCGAGCCGTCGGCGTCGATCACGGCCGCGGAGTTGCGATACACCCCGGGCGCCTGCCGTTCGAACAGCGGCACCACGAGGACGATCTCGAGCTCGCGGGCAATGCGCTGCATGGCATCGGTCGTCGGCCCCGGAATCGGCTCGGACAGGTCGAAACGATCACTCTGCTGCGACTTGCAGAAATACGGGCCGTTGAACAGCTCCTTCAGGCACACGATCTGCGCCCCGCGACCCACCGCGTCGCGAATCAGCCGTTCGGCCCGCTCGACGTTCTCGGGAACGTTGTCCGTCGCGTGGTCCTGAATGATGCCGATGGTGAACGGCGTCTCTGTCACCCTTTCATTCTTCCACAGCCCGGCACCTTATAAACTGTAGAGCCCATGCCTCGTCAGCCTCTCACCGTTGCGCTCCTCGGGTTCGGCACCGTCGGGTCCTCAGTGGCTCGAATCCTGGTCGAACGGCCGGAGCTCGCCGATCGATTGCGTCTCACGCACGTGTTCAATCGCGGCGTCTCGCGCAAGCGCGCGAGCTGGCTCACGCCCGACGTGGTCTGGACCGAGGACTTCGATGAGGTGCTCACTGCGCGACCGGATGTCGTGGTCGAAGTCGTCGGCGGTGTCGAACCCGCGCGTCAATGGGTCACGCGCGCCATCGAGCAGGGGGCGTCAGTCGTCAGCGCGAACAAGATGCTCCTCGCGGCGCACGCGCCCGAGCTGCTGCTCGCGGCCGCGAGACGCGGCGTGCAGTTGCGATTCGAGGCGGCCGTCGGCGGCGGTGTGCCGCTGATTCACGGAGTACGGGAAGGACTATCGGGCGACTGCCTGGTCGGCGTCGCCGGCATTCTCAACGGAACGTGCAACTACATCCTGAGCCGCATGTCGTCGACCGGCGAGGGGATGGATGTCGTGCTCGCCGACGCGCAGCGTCTCGGTTACGCCGAAGCCGATCCAAGTGCCGACGTCGACGGGCATGACGCCGCGGCAAAGCTGGTGGTGCTGGCGGGCATCGCGTTTCATCGGCATTTGAAGGCTTCTGAGATTCCGACGCGATCGATTCGACCGATCTCGAGCGCCGACTTTCAATACGCGCGTCGACTGGGCTGCACGATTCGACAGGTCTCGCAGGCGCAGACGCGTGATTCGGGGTTCTACGCCAAGGTCGGGCCGGTGCTCGTGCCCCAGCATTCGGCCTTCGGTCGTAACGAAGGCGCCAACAACATCGTCAGCATCTTCGGAAAGTACGGTGGGGAGAGCAGCTTCAGCGGCGCGGGTGCCGGTGGCCCTGCGACTGCGGTCGCGGTTGTCTCCGACCTTCTGGCCCTCACGGCCGGAGGGGCGCCAAGCGAGACAGAGCAGTGGCGTCCGGGCACGATCGTCGCTCCCGCGGCGATGCCCTATTACCTGCGCTTCATCGTGCACGACCGTTCCGGCATTCTCGCCACGATTGCAGCGGCCCTGGCCAAGCAGGATGTGAATGTCGATGCGCTGCTGCAGGAACCGGGCTATCCCAAAGACCGGCTTCCATTTGTCATCACAGTCGAGCCGTGCGAAGAGGTGGCGCTGGGGGCCGCCCTCGACGAGATCGGGCGTGCAACCTGGCATGCCGAAGCCCCATTGGCGCTCCCGATGCTCGTTGGTGCTGATTCGTGATATCGTTTTTGTTTCGTGTCACTTAACCCTGGCGAGACGGAGCCTCAGGCCGCAAGCTTCCGACCTCGAGCGTCGGGGTTCGGCTCCGCCTCGCCAGGGTTGCAGTATTTCTTGCCCGTGCTCCGCGCGGGCGGGCCGTCTTGACCGGGGAAAACGTGACTCGTTTGTCAGCGATCGAACCGGTCAAGCCGGCGGGTGCAGCCCCGGCGATGGACGCGACGAAGATCTCGGACGTCGTCGTTCCCGGGTCAGTGGCAAATCTGGGCGGTGGTTTCGACACGATTGGTGTCGCCGTCCAGGTGTACCTCCGGACGCGGATCGTCGACGTCCGCGATGACGGCGGTAGTCGATTGACCGTCGTTCAGAGCACACCGCCAGTTCGAGGACAGAACGCACTCGAGCGGGCGTTTGACGCGATGGTCCAGCGCACCGGGACGCGAATGCCGACCGTGTCCGTCGACGTGTCGAGCGACATTCCGATGGCGGCGGGTCTTGGCAGCAGCGCGGCGGCGACGGTGGCCGGCCTCCGCGTGTTCGAGCGAGTGAGCGCGATGCGCGATGGTGCCGCTCTCGATGATGGCGCGCTCGATGATGGGGTGCTGCTCGCGGTCGCGACGGCGATGGAAGGACACGCCGACAACGCGGCGCCGGCGTTGTTTGGCGGATTGACGTCGGTCGTACAGGTGGATGGGGAGCATCCCCGCGCGATTCGATGGTCGTGGCCCGAGGACCTGCGACTGGTCGTGGCGACGCCGGCGATCGGCCTCGCGACGGCAACGGCTCGAGCGGCACTGCCTCCGGCGGTACCGCGCGCTGACGCGATCTTCAATCTTCAGCGCGCGCTGCTGCTGGTCCATGCGCTGCAGCACAGCGAATGGCATCACGTCCGCGAGGCGGTCAAGGATCGCTGGCATCAATCGGCGCGTGCGTCGATGGTGCCGATGCTCGCTGAGGTTCTGGCGATCGACGATCCCGCCGTGCTCGGGGCGTTCCTGTCGGGCGCCGGCCCATCGGTCGCGGTGCTTGCGCGGCAGGATGTCGAGCGGGTCGAGCAGATGCTCGCCTCGATGTACGAACGCGGTGGTGTGAAGGCGACTGTGCGAGCGCTGAAGGTCCATCACGGCGTTGGCGTAGAGGACGTCGTAGGGAGAGCGGTATGAGATTCGTCGTCGGACTGACCTGCCACGAGTGCGGCACACGATACGAACCCAAGGCGAGTTACGTGTGCGGCGAGTGTTTCGGTCCGCTCGAGGTGTCATACGACTACGAGGCGATTCGCAACGTGATGACTCGTGACGTCGTCGAGTCCCGGTCCCGATCGATCTGGCGGTATCAGGAACTGCTTCCGGTCCAGGAGCCTCGCACGGGATTCCATTCGGGATTCACTCCGCTCGTCCGCGCCACGCGTCTGGCTCGTGAACTGGGACTCGCCGAGCTGTACATCAAGGACGACTCGGTCAACCATCCGACGTTTTCCTACAAGGATCGTGTCGTCTCGGTCGCGGCCACCAAGGCGGCTGAATTCGGTTTCCCGGTCTTCGGTTGCGCGTCCACCGGCAATCTCGCCGGCAGCGTGGCGGCGCACGCGGCACGCCTCGGGCTGCCATGCTACGTCTTCATCCCGCACGATCTCGAGCCGGCCAAGATTCTGGGCGCCGCGATCTATCGTCCGCACGTCGTCGCCGTCGAGGGCAACTACGACGATGTGAACAGGCTGTGCACCGAGATTGCGGATCGGTACGGATGGGGGTTTGCCAACATCAACCTGCGCGCCTATTACGCCGAAGGCGCCAAGTCGATGGGCTTCGAGATCGTCGAACAGCTTGGATGGCGCTATCCCGATCACATCGTGTCGCCGGTGGCCGGGGGCACGCTGTTGCCGCGCATCTACAAAGGCCTGCGCGAGTTTCGTGAAGTCGGGCTCGTCAGCGGCACGCTCCCGAAGATTCATGCGGCGCAGCCGGCGGGATCGGCGCCCGTGGTGAAGGCACTCGAAGCCGGACTGGATTTCCCCGAACCGGTGAAGCCCAACACGATCGCCAAGTCGCTGGCGATCGGCAATCCAGCTGATGGCTTCCAGGTCGTCAGGGTCGTGAAAGAGACCGGCGGCACCGGCGCGATGGTGAGCGATGACGAGATTCTCGATGCCATCAACCTGCTGGCCAATACTGAAGGCATCTTCACCGAGCCGGCCGGCGGGACCACATTGGCGGTGGCGCGTGCGCTCGTCAAGCGCGGCGTGATCAAGCCGAACGAGTCGGTCGTGGTCTGCATCACGGGGAATGGATACAAGACGGCGGAAGTGATGCGCGACCGGGTCGAGGCTCCGGTCACGATCGGTCGCAAGCTCTCGGATTTCGAACGGATCGTCGGGCCGCAGGCGGTCTCTGCGTGATGTCATGTATCCCGCGTTTCTGAAACTGCACGGCCGGAAGGTGCTCCTCGTCGGGGGAGGACGTGTGGCTGGAGGGAAGCTGCGCGGTCTGTTGGAGGAAGGCGCACGTGTGACTGTCGTGGCGCCCGAGATTCGATCCGAGCTCGATATGCCTGGCGTCGTGCTCGAGCGCCGCGAATTCGTCGAGCGTGATCTCGATGGGGCCTGGTACGTCGTTGCCGCCGCACCTGCTCCAGTGAACCGTCGAGTACTCGAGGCAGCGGAGCGTCTGCGAGTGTTCGTGAATGCCGTCGATGATCCCTCGAATGCGACGGCGTACGCCGGCGGCGTCGTTCGGCGCAGCGGCGTGACGCTTGCGATTTCGACCGACGGCCGTGCCCCCGCGCTGGCCGGGCTGCTGCGTGAGGCGCTCGATGCGTGGCTGCCGTCGGATCTCGACGAGTGGATGTCGACGGCCGATGAAATGCGACGGGTCTGGAAACGCGATGGCGTACCGATGGAGGCGCGTCGACCTTCTTTGCTCGACGCGCTCAACCAGCTTTATGAGCGCCGCATTGACAGTGTAGGCCGGGCCTGTTCTTGAGGCTCGGCGAAAGCGACATGACGATCGGATTGGTCTCGTTGGTCGGTGCAGGTCCTGGCGATCCAGAGTTGTGGACCGTCCGGGCCCGGCAGCGCGTCGAACACGCAGATCTGGTCCTGTACGACGCCCTCGTCGATGCGGATGCGGTACGGGCGGCTACCAACGGGCAGTGCTTCTGCGTCGGCAAGCGCGCCGGCCGTGCGAGCGTCAAGCAGGACACGATCAACCGGCTGATGGTCAGGGCCGCGCGGCAGGGCAAACGGGTCGTGCGGTTGAAGGGCGGCGATCCCTTCGTGTTCGGGCGCGGAGCCGAAGAGGCGCTCGCGTTGTCGGTTGCGGGGATTCCCGTGGAAGTGGTTCCCGGCGTCACGACTGCGGTTGCGGCGCCCGAGCTCGCCGGCATTCCGGTCACGCATCGTGGTGTGGCGTCCGGGTTTCTCGTCATTGCAGGACAGACCGGCGAGTCACTCGATGCGACCATCGCTGCGGTACGACCGAACAGCATCACGCTCGTCGTGATGATGGGTCTGGCCGGGCGACATGAGATCGCGTCGCGGCTGCTCGAACACAGCTGGTCCGGGGATATTCCGGCGGCCGTGATCTGCGGGGCATCGACCGCCGATGAATGGACATGGACGGGCAGGCTTGCGGAGCTCGGATCGGTGGGACCCCCCGAGGGCGTGCCCGGTGTGCTAGTGATCGGAGAGGTGATTCGCGTGCGCGACGCCTTGGTCCGGCTAAAGCCGGACTCTGCGTACGACGAGGTGACGACGCACGATAAGGTGACGTATGGCCGCAGTTGACGATCAGAAGACGCTTGGGCGGGCCCGCCTGGACTTTGCCAGCGAGCACGACATCGACGAGTTCGTCGAGGTGCTGGGCAAGTACGAGCGCGGCGAGATCAGTCCCGACGACTGGCGGCGTTTCCGTCTCGTGCGCGGGACGTACGGGCAGCGCCAGGACAACGTACAGATGCTGCGCATCAAGATTCCGCAGGGCATCCTGACGGCGTCGCAGATGCGAACGCTCGCCGGCGTGGCCTCACGCTACTCGCGTGGCTTCTGTCACATCACCACACGACAGAACATCCAATATCACTTCGTCCTTCTCAGCGTCGTCGAGGACGTGATGCGCGAGCTTGCCGCTCAAGGACTCACCACGCGCGAAGCCTGCGGCAACTCCGTGCGCAACATCACCGGCTGTCAGTACGCAGGGACCTCCGCGACCGAAGTCTTCGATGTGACCCCGTACGCCGAAGCGATGACGCGCTACTTCCTGCGACACCCGTTGTCGGCGAAGCTGCCCAGGAAGTTCAAGATCGCGTTCGAGGGGTGCTCTGAGGATCACGCCTGCGCCTCGATCAACGATCTCGGATGGCGTGCGCGCATCGTCGACGGCAGGCGCGGGTTCCGTGTGACGGTGGCAGGTGGCACGTCGATCCTTCCTGTGTCGGGATACGTGCTCTACGAATTCCTGCCGGTTGAAGAGATGTTCAACGTGGCGGAAGCAGTGGTCCGCGTGTTCCACAAATACGGCGATTACGAACACAAATCCCGCAACCGTCTGAAGTTCACCATCAAGACGCTTGGATGGGACGGATTCCGTCAGCGGTTCGACGAAGAGCTGGCCGCGTTCAAGGCGGAGGGTGGCGCCGCGCTGCCATTCAATCCCGACACCGTGCTGCCTGAAGCCGCGCCGAACTGGTGTCCCTCACAGGCGCCGACGCTGCAGGCGGTTGCTGCCGCCGCGAGCACGCCGGTCAACGGGCCCGGCATTCTCCCAGGCACCGTCCGGCTGCAGCCGCTGCCCGATGCGTACGTGCGATGGATGCGGAGCAACGTGAGCCGGCAGCGACAGACCGGGTACTGCCATGTGACCGTTCGCCTTCCGCTCGGTGACTTCACGTCGGGCCAGATGCGAGTGCTCGCCGATCTCGCCGAAGCGTACGGTGACGGCACGATGCGGCTCACCGTCGACCAGAACGTGCTGTATCGATGGGTGAAGACCGAGTCGATCGAGCCGTTCTACCAGCGGCTCGCGGCCGCGGGGCTCGGCGCGCCTGATGCGGGCCGATTGAGCGACGTCGTCAGCTGCCCCGGCGCGGAAAGCTGCCGGCTCGCCGTCACACAGTCGCGTGGTCTTGGCCGCACCTTGACCGAGCACTTGAGCGCGCGCCCGGAACTGGTCGACCTCGTGCCCTCGGGGCACATCAAGATCAGCGGGTGTCCGAATGGCTGCGGCCAGCATCACATCGGATCGATTGGCTTCCAGGGGAGCGTGAGGAAAGTGGCCGGTCGTGCCGTGCCGCAGTACTTCGTGCTCGTCGGCGGCGGCTGCTCGGACGAGGGCACCGCGCACTTCGGCAAGGTCGTCTCGAAGGTGCCCGTGCATCGGCTGACGGATGCGCTCGATCGTCTCCTGGATCTGTATCGCAGCAGGCGCGAAGGCAATGAGGAGCTCGGGGCCTTCTTCCGGCGTCTGCCGCCGGCGGCGGCAACCGATGCGCTGAAGGATCTTGCGCAGTTGCTGCCCAACGAGACGACCGATGATGATTTCGTCGACCTCGGAGAGACCCAAGCGTTCTCGCCTGAGGTGATGGACGGGGAGTGCTCGGCGTAGTTCGGATCGGAAGCGTCGATGCCTGCACGTCTGCTGCGTACGCCTGCCGCGATCGCGGCGATCGTGTTGCTGGGCGTGGTTCCGGCCCGAGTGCAGGGACCCGCGCCCGCAGCCGTTCCGCCGTCTGAAGCGCCGGACGCGCCCTTTACCGAAGGTCTTACCGACGCCGCGTCGCTGCGGACGATCGTCGAAGGCCGTCTCGCGCGCGCCCGTCAATCGCTCGATCACCTCCTCGCAGTCAAAGGTCCTCGCACTGCCGCGAACACGCTTCGCCCGTACGACGACATGCGTGCCGAGCTCGATACGGCCGACACCGAGGCCGAACTTCTGGCCGGTGTGCACCCGGACGAGAACGTGCGGCGTACGGGTGACGAGCTCGATCGCCGGGTGCAGGCGCTCACCTCCGAGATTCAACTGCGGAGCGATGTCTACAACGCGCTGAACGCGATTCGTTCCGATGGTCTCGATGCGAACACGCGCTACTACCTCGCACGAGAGCTCGGCAACCTCAGGCGACGAGGCGTCGATCGCCCCGCGGCGACGCGGGCACGCCTGCAGACGATGCGCGATCAGCTCGCGGCGGTCATGGCGGAGTTCCAGCGCAACATCCGCGAGGGTCAACGTCGTTGGACCGTCGGCGCCAAAGATCTCGACGGCCTGCCGGCGGATTTCGTCGCCCGCCACACACCAGACAGCGCCGGCGCCATCACCCTCACCACCGACAACGTCGACGCGCGCCCGGTGTTGACCTACGCCACCAGCGAGGACGTGCGCAAACGGATGTACATCGAGTCGTACACCGTGGCGTATCCGAAGAACATCGAGGTGCTCGATCGCATGCTCGCGCTCCGCGGCGAGATCGCGCGTCTGCTCGGATACCCCAATTGGGCCAGCTATGACATGGCGTCGCGCATGTCGGGCGACGTGAAGACAGTGTCGATGTTCATCGATCGCGTCGTGGCGGCGGCAGGACCGAAGGCCGCTCGCGAAGCCAAAGAGCTCCTGGCGCTCAAGCAGCGCGATCTGCCGGGTGCGTCTCTGCAGGTGTGGGACCGCGCCTACTATGCCGAGCAGGTGCGTCGTGCGAGCTACGCCTTCGATTCGCAGACGGTGCGTCCCTATTTCCCGTTCGACCGCGTGCTCGCCGGCGTCTTCGACGTCACCAGTCGCGTCTTCGGTCTGACGTTCCGTCCCGTGTCGAACGTCAACGTCTGGGATCCCTCGGTTCGGGTGTACGAAGTACTCGACCGTGGTCGCCTGATCGGACGCGTGTATCTCGATCTGCATCCGCGCGCGAACAAAGCATCCACGACCGCGTCGGTGAGTACTGTTCGACAGGGTGTCGAAGGTCGTCACGTACCGGAGTCAGTGCTGGTCGCAAGTCTCCCGGGCGGACAGCCAGGTGATCCCGGCCTCATGACGCACGACGAAGCACGAACGCTGTTCCATGAATTCGGCCACGTCGTGCACCGCCTGGTCGGCGGACACCGTGAATGGGCGGGGCTCAGCAGCCTCGGACTGGAACGCGACTTCACGGAAGCGCCCTCGCAGATGCTCGAAGAGTGGCTCTTCGATCCGGTGACGCTCGCAAGCTTCGCCAGGCACTATCAGACTGGTGAGCCGATACCGGCGCGCCTCGTCATGCAGATGCGCCGCGCGAGTGAGTTCGGCCAGGGTCTCGAGGTGCGGGGCCAGATGGTCTTCGCGAAAGCGTCACTGTCATATCACGATCGCGACGCGTCGAAAGTCGATACGACGGCGCTCTGGAAGGAGATCCACAACCGCTACATGCCGTATCCCCACGTTGACGGCACATATCGGCAGGCGGTCTTCGTACATCTCGGCAACGAGGGGTATGCGAGCGCGTACTACACATACATGTGGGCGCTCGTCATTGCGAAGGACCTGTTCAGTGCCTTCGACGGGAAGGATCTCCTTCAGCCCGGGCTCGCGCGTCGCTACGAGACTACGGTCCTCGCGGCCGGAAGCTCGAAACCTGCCGCCGAGCTCGTACGCCAATTCCTCGGACGCCCTTTCAGTTTCAACGCCTGGCAGGCCTGGCTCAATCGCGATACGCCTGCCTTCAGTACTCAGTAGGCTGCCACGCCAGCGCGACGATCTGCACTTCCACGCCGCCGCGCTTCGGTTTGATCTCCACTGTTTCGATTGGCACCGATGCCGACGCGGCGCCGCCGCCCATGGCGTCGACCTGTTTCTGCAGCTCCGCCTCGAGCGCGGCGACCTCCTGCTTGGCTTCGTCCATCCGCTGCTGCGCCGAAGCGACGTCTTGTGACTCTTTCACGGATCGCCCGATGCCACGCGCCGCAGTCGTCGCGCGTCCCAGGGTCGAGAGCGTCGTTGCTCTCCGTCCCATCAGCGCGCCCAGCACCGTCGCGCCGATCGACACCGTAGCCTGCAGGCGCTGTTGACTGACCTGCTGCTGCTCGCGACCGACGATGTCCTCGGCCTTGCGCGCTTTCTCCTGGAGGCGGGCCAGCTTGGGGGCGTACTGTGCCCGCAGCGTTTCGACGGCGGCGTCTCGGGTCTCGCGGGTCGCGTGCTGGATGCGGATCTGAAAATCGCGCTCGCTCTCGTCTGCCGTGGATACGAGCTTGAGCGATGGCGCCGAGAAGATCGTGAGCACCTGCGCTCGCGTGACCCATTGTCCGAAGTCCTTCGTCCATGCCGCGTACTTCTTCTGATCCATGCCGGCCGCTGGCAGCGACTCATATCGTGCCTGTGCGTTTCCAGGCTGTCGCGACAGCGAGTCAGGCGCGTCCGTGATCAGTGTGGCCTTGTCCCAGTCGACGACCACCGCGCTGCTCGTAAGAGGCACGATCGCGTACAACGTGCGGACGACGTCGATGGCGCGTTTGGTGTCCGTGTAGCGTACGCGCGCAGCCCCGTACAGCACCGGCGAGTACTCCGCGGGCGCTCGTCCGTCGCCGGGAAGGTAATAGTCCTGAAGGCCGACCGGCAGAACCGGTTTTCCTGAAGCTGTCGATGCTGCGCGAGCTGATGGTGGCGGAGGCTGTTGTGTGGCTGGTGCCTCAGCCGCTGAGGCCGGCGCTGTGCTGACGGGCGCCGCAGCGGCAGACATGCCAGCCGCACGACGCAAATCGTCGCGCCCCATCGGCCCCCGCAGGTAGGACATCGTCCATCGCGTTTCGAAGGTCACCGGCTCGTGTTCGTGCACGTTGTGCATCAGGAACACGCGGCCGCGCAGCGCAGACAGCGTCTTGTCGAGCGACTGTCGATCCAGCGACCCGGCGACGCCCTCGAGCCCGTCGAGCACACGAGCCTTGTCGCGCTCGGTCTGGAGCTTGCCGAGGAACCATGTGCCTGTATTCGACAGCGCCTTGTAATCGAGGTCGACCGGATTCTGCGTGGCGAGGACGATGCCGACGCCGAAGGCCCGGGCCTGCTTCAGCAGAGTGAGCAGCGGGAGCTTCGATGGCGGGTTCGCGACGGGAGGCAGATACCCGAGCACTTCATCCATGTAGACGAGCGCCCGAAGCGATCCCGTGCCGCCCTGACGCCGCGTCCACTGGAGCAGCGAGTTGAACAGCATCGAGACCACCAGCATGCGTTCGGCGTCGCCAAGATGCGCGATCGACACGATCGCGATGCGCGGGTGCCCTTCGGGCGTGAACAGCATCGATCCCACGTCGAGCGGTTCACCCGCGTTCCACGCGTCGAAGCCTGGCGAGGCCAGCAGGCCGTTGAACCTGAGTGCGAGCTCCTGTCGATCGCGTGCCGGGTAGAAGGTTTCGAGATCGAGCACGCCGATCTGCGAAAACGACGGGCGTTGAATCTGCTGCACCAGCCACCTGAGATCGGCACCCGATTCCGGCGCTCCAGTCGACAGGATGGCGGTGAGGAGCGCTTGTTCGCGGCTGTGCGGCTGGATGTCGGTCAACCCGGCGAGGCCGAGCAGGCTCGACGCCGTCGTGGCGATCGAGGCCTGAACGTCTTCGGGGTCGCCTGACGCAGGTTGACCGAGCGCGCCGAACAGCGCCAACGGTGTGGCTGCGCGACTGCCGGGCGTATAGACGCGAACGTCGGCGGCCTTCCTCAGTCGACTGATGCGATCGCCGTCTTCGTTCCATTCGGCGAGACCGGCCTTCCATTGAGCCGCCACTTTCGCGGCGTAGGCATCTTTCGTCAGACCTTGACGCTCGGCCTCGCCCGCATCGATCCATGGCGCGAAGTCAGCAGGGGCGAGATTGGGAAACGTCAGCAGGAGGTTTGGGAGATCGCCCTTGGGATCGATCGCGAGGACCGGGATCCCGTCGATCGCGGCCTCCTCGATCAACCCGATCCCGAGGCCGGTCTTGCCGCTGCCGGTCATTCCCACGCAGACGGCGTGCGTGAGTAGATCCTTCGAGTCGTACAACACGAGCTCGTCGAGCCGCTTGCCGTCCCGCGACTGCGCTCGGGTCGGCCCTGAGCCCGTCGAAGGGGCGGCGGCAAGGTCGTAGCGCCTGCCAAGGTAGAAGAGGCCGAGCTTCTCGTAATCCGCCGCCATCATGTGTGCTCTTAAGGGCCCAGGCCTCAGGGCCCAGGCCTCAGTGGCCCACCAGTGCCGTCCTGGGCTCACCTGATCCCTTGCCCAGCCCTGAGGCCTGAGGCCTGAGCCCTGAGGCCTTGCTCTTATGCTACTTGCTCCAGCAGATCGCAAGTGCGATCGATGGCGTGTTCCTGTCGCAATTGTGTCTTCCATCGCGCGCACGACTCCGCCACGCGCGGATCGTTCAGCAATGAAGACAACGTCTCGGCCACCGTGTGTCGGTTGAACTCCGATGGCACGACCCAGCGGCCGACGCCGAGCCGCCCGAGCCGCGTCGCGTTGTCAGGTTGATCGAATCCGAGCGGCATCGTCAGCTGCGGGATGCCAGCGGCAAGCCCCTGCGCGAGCGTTCCGATTCCACCGTGATGCACGATCGCGGCGCAGCGGGGCAGCACAGCCGAGAACGGGACGTAGCTTTCGTAGTGAATGCCATCGGACAACGGTGGAAGGTGTGTGGAGTAGCGCGTGAGCAGCAGCGCACGACGTCCCATCACCTGCGCGGCGCCGACCGATTCACGGAAGAACGACTCAGCAAGCTGGTTCGCTGAGCCCGGCGTAAACAGAATCGGCGGCGGACCCTCATTGAGGAAGCGTTCGAGCGTCGCCGGCATCTCAGTCTGGTGATCCGATTCGTCATACAGCGGGAACCCTGTGAGACGAAGTGCCGCTGGCCAGTCCGGTTGTCGTGGCGCAAACCACTCGGGAAAAAGAGCGATCACTCGTTTGGGAGAATGGACCCATTCGTTCATCACACGATGGACGGGGGGAAGTTTCAACTCGCCTCTGAGCGCGTTGAGCTGGGGTGCGATGGTGGGATCGATGAAGAATCGATCGACCGCCCACCACAAGATCCTTTTGACCCAGCGCGGCCACGTGGAAATGTCGCCGCCCGGCGTCAACGCCTGCTGTCCGTAGTCAGAGCGGAACACCGACGGCGCGAGCTGCAGTGTGGCAGCGGACGCGCCATGCTTTTCTTCGAACAGCCGCGTCGCGAGGCTGAGACCGTGGCCGACGAGAACCGTTCCAGGTTCGTACGCGTCAGCCACGAGGTCGTAGGCCGTCCGCAGCCAGCGCGCCACCTCGCTCATCACCAACACAAGGCCCTTCCGCGGGTGCCACAGCTGAGGATCTCGCGTCACGCGATCGAATTCCTCCGCCGAGATCGTCTCGCGGAACTCGAGGCCGGCACGCACGACTACGTCCTCGAATTTTCCCGCCGTCATCACCACCACGGTGTGACCTCGCTCGCGGAGTCGCCGCCCGATGCCCATGTATGGGTGAACATCACCGCTCGAGCCGACAGGGGTCATGAGGAAGCGCATGGTGACGGAAGAACTGAAGGTAAGGAGTTGAAAAGTTGACGACTAAGTGTAGAGTGAACTCGACCGTGACCACGAAGCTGTCAACGATCGGACAAATCGCGATGGCGGTGAAGGATCTGCCTCGTGCGGTCGCGTTCTATCGAGATCGGTTGGGCCTTCCGTTCTTGTTTCAGGTGCCGCCAGGTCTCGCTTTCTTTGATTGCGATGGTATCCGGCTCATGATCGAAGTGCCTCCCGATAAGGAATTCGATCATCCTGGCTCGATTCTCTACTTCAACGTCTCCGACATCGATGCGTCGCACGCCGACCTCGAGGGACGCGGGGTAGAGTTTCGCGACAAGCCTCATCTCATCGCGAAGATGCCCGACCATGAGCTCTGGATGGCGTTCTTCGGCGACGGCGAAGGCAACACGCTCGCGCTGATGTGTGAAAAGCGGTGATAATCGCCGCAAGGGGTCCAACCAAACCGCTCGGCGATCGGCCAGGCGTCTCGACGCCGGAAATTTGGGCCAGCGACCGATATCGTAAGTAGCGCTCCGGCATGGGCAGACTCAAGATCATCGTGTTGTACGACCGCGTGCTCGTCGACGACGCCGAGGAGCAGGCGGCTTCCAACGACAAAGCGCCGGTCGTACGGACGCTCGACAAGAAGGAAGTCGAGGAGGAAGTTGCCGAGGCGCTCGTCAAGGTCGGACATGAGCCGATGATGCACGAGCTCGATGGCACTCCGAAGAGCCTGCTCGCGCTGGCCCGTCTCGAATGCGATCTGGTCTTCAACCTGGCCGAATCGTTCAACGACGATGACACGGCCGATTTCAAGATCGCCGGGTTCCTCGAGCTGATCGGCAAGAAGTACACAGGGTCGGGAACGCATGGTCTATTGCTGGCTCAGGACAAAGCCATCGCCAAGAAGATTTTCTCGTTCCACGGCGTGCACACGCCGGTCTTTGCGAAGTCGTTTCGCGGTCGGCTCGACTTCTCACACGATCTGCAGTTTCCGGTCATCGTCAAACCGGCGCGCGAAGACGGGTCGATCGGCATCGAGTTCAGCGCCGTCGTCAGCTCGATTCGAGAGTTGATGGAGCGTATGGACTGGCTTCACACCAACTTCGATTCGCCGGTGTTGATCGAGGAATACATCGAAGGCCGGGAGTTGTACGTCGGTGTCATCGGCAATGACAAACCCGAGGCGCTGCCCGTCGTCGAGCTCGATCTCTCGAAGCTGCCGAACGGCACGCCGCGGATCGCATCCGCGGAAGTGAAGTGGGGCAAGGGCACGAAAGCGTTTCGCGAGACCAAGTCCGCGATAGCGACCGACCTGCCGGAGGACTCGGTGCTCGCGCTGCAGAAGACCGCGGTTGGTGCGTACCAAGCGCTCGAACTGCGCGACTACGGCCGCGTCGACATGCGCCTGCAGCCCGATGGTGGCGTGCAGGTCATCGAAGTCAACCCCAACCCTTGGCTCAGTTCGAAGGCCGAATTCGCGATGGCGGCCAGGAAGTCGGGCCGCAACTACACACAACTCGTCGAAGAGATCGTCGAGCTCGCGATGGCCAGGGCCTGACGGCAGGAATCAGGAAGCAGGAAGCAGGGAGAACCGGGAAGCCCTGGGTTCGTTCACGGTCTACCGATCGTCCAGAGAAACAGCGTTCGCGTCGTGCCACGCGCGTCCTTGAAGGTATCGACCGTGCCCGGCTCCCAGTCGCCGATGGGATAGTTGTGAGAGACGATCCTCGATCCCGGTCGGAGCTGGCTGGTGAGTATCGGCCGCAGCTTCGCGTTCGATGCGGATAACAGGTACAGCGTCACGACGGTTGCCGGCGACACGTCGACGGTCATCGCATCCTGTACGAGAAATTTCACACGATCGGCAACGCCCGCCTCGCGCGCGGCCGCCTGCGCCTGCGCGATCAGCTTTTCATCGATATCGACGCCGACACCGCGCGCGCTGAACTTCTGTGCGGCGGCGATCACGATGCGCCCGTCGCCGCAGCCCAAGTCGTACACCACATCGCCTGGTCCGACCTTCGCGAGCGACAGCATTCGATCGACGACATCGAGCGGAGTGGCGGCCGAGGGTGCGAGCCGGATTGGACTGGCCTGGACATCAAGGGCGGAGCCCCTACCTGGCTGAGCTGCTTGACCCAGGGTGACGAGCGCCAGGAGCGTGACCCATGTCGCCTTCATCCCGGCCATTCTAGCTGGATCGGTCCAGCGCGGTGTTCGGGGGTAGCCTGCTCAAGTTGCAGAGCCCGTGTAGGTTAGACGCGAGCCTCAAGTGTGGCGACCCTTATCCGGGCCCACCCGCGCGGGTTGCACTGAACTGGCGTCTCGCGGGTGTGAAGTGCCCAAATCGAGCTATTTTCGGGCATTTTTCGTTGATTGGGACGTAACGGTGCGATATACTCATGGGTGCTGTTCCCAGCAAAAAAGCGGTCCTACCAACACCTGCGACGGGGGAAACGTGACATTCCAGCTCGGTGACAAGGTCATCTACCCGAATCATGGGCTCGGCATCGTCGAACGTATCGAAGAGAAAACTATTCTGGGTACCACGTGTGGTTTCTTTCATCTCCGAATAGTCTCAAACGACACGACGGTGCTCGTGCCTGTTGCGAACGTCGACAACGTCGGGCTGCGCAAAGCGATCAGCGATGAGGAAGTCGAGCGCCTCTTCGATCAACTCGGTGACGGACGAATCGACAACCACCAGAACTGGAAAGGTCGCTTCAAGGACAACTCCGACAAGATGCGTACGGGTTCGATCTACGACATGGCGGACGTCCTGAAGAGCCTGACGTTTTTGAGCAAGTCGAAGAGTCTCTCGTTCCGTGAGAAGCGCATGCTCGATCGCGCCAAGGCGCTGATCATCTCGGAGGTCTCCGAGGTCATGCGCCAGAAGGCACCAGAAGTCGAATCCAAGGTCGATACGGCACTCGAGAAGTGCTTCGTGATCAGGGCGCGGAACCTGGCGCGCGCGACATCTCGCGCGAAGGCCAAACCGGTCAAGGCGCCAGTCGTCGTGGCGCCGGTGCGCCGTACCGCCCGCGCGTCGTAGTTACGTCGTCAGTTGCCAGTCGTTTTCTTCCGCCCGGACCAGTATGGTCCGGGCGTTTTTTTTGCAGCCATGCGCAGACCTGCGGGGCGGTGGACTTCCTGGAGAAGCCCGTTGACGAGATGGTACTGATCGAAGCGGTCTCGCGGGCACTCGATCGGGACAGGACGAGTCGGCTTCGTCGCAGTCAGATGGCAGGCTCACGCGAGAACATGTTCACGATCATCGCAGCCGTCCGCTCGTTGATCACCTATGTGGTGATCCTCTTGTACATCGCCGTAGCGGGGCCCATCGGACTTGCGGCGGCCGTCCTGTTCGGAGCAATCGACTTCCTGTATCGCCTTGGGCACGCCGGCATCTGGCTGGCCCTGATGCTGGCGGGCATTCGCTATCGTGTGAGCGGGAGAGAGCATGTGCAGAAATCGCCGGCGGTGTACTGCTCCAATCACGAGAGCAACGTCGACCCGCCGGTTTTGTTCGAAGTGCTTCATCGCCGCATGCGGATTCTCTATAAGGCGGAGCTCCACAATTTTCCGTTGATGGGGCGCATCCTCGACGCCGGCGGATTCGTGCCGGTCGACCGTGCCAACCGTGATCAAGCCTTCGCAGCTGTGGAGGCAGGTGCGCGCTCTCTGCGAGCAGGAAACTCGTTCCTCATTTTTCCGGAAGGGACTCGAAGCCGTACCGGGGAGCTGCTGCCCTTCAAGAAAGGCGGCTTCATCATGGCCATCCACGCCCAGGTGCCGATCATCCCGGTCGCCGTGCGGGGCGGACGCGATTCGATGCGGAAAGGCAGCCCCATCGTCCGCCCGGTCAAGGTCAGCGTGCGGATCGGTGAGCCCATTCCCACGGCCGGGTTGACGCTCAACGACAAAGACGACCTGATCCGACGCGTCAGGAGCGAAGTGCAGCGACTCCTCGACGCTGGCCCACTCTGGACGTAAACTCTTTCCGCCAGCCTGTTCGGAGTGTGTCGTGACCCGACTCTCACTCGTCGTCATTCTCGCGATTGCCGTCGTGTCTCCGTCCTCGCCTTCTGCGCAGGACAGACAGGTGGTCGTGGCGCAGAACCAGCCGACGTTTCGTACCGGCGCGAACTACGTCCGCGTGGACATGTACGCGTCCAGGGACGGGAAGCCAATCGAAGATCTGAAGCAGGATGAAGTCGATATCTTCGAAGACGGAGTCCTGCAGAAAATCGATGCCTTCGAGCACGTAAGGGTCCGCACGCTCAATCCCGAGGAAACCCGGCGCGAGCCGAACACCATCACGGACAGCCGGACGATGGCAGGCGATCCTCGTGCACGTGTGTTCGTGGTTTTTCTCGACACCTACAACACGCAGATCGACGGTTCTGCCAACATGCGGCAGCCGCTGATGAACTTCCTGAACCGCGTGCTGGGACCTGACGACATGGTGGCGGTGATGACGCCCGAGATGGCGGCGTCCGACATCACGTTCGCGCGCAAGACCACTGTCCTCTCGAACATGTTCGACAAGAACCTGTTCTGGGGGCGTCGTGGCCGATTGGCCGATGACGATGACAGAGAGCAGCTGTATGCGGCGTGTTACGGCGCCACGAGCGGCATTTACAAGGAGATGAAGGCACGCCGGCGCGAAAAACTCGCGCTCGATGCGATCGACGATCTCATGATTCACCTCGCCGGGATCCGCGAGGAACGCAAGGCCATTCTCGCCGTTACCGAGGGATGGCCCCTGTACACGAGGAACCCCAAGCTGGTCTCGGACTCCCCGGACTCGCGAGTCCTGCCTCCTGACGTGCTGGGCCGGCCGCCTGTGCCGCGGCCATCCGATGCCACGCAAGTAGGAGGGTCGCCAAGGATTCAGTGCGAGGCCGACCGCATGACGCTGGCGAACCTCGACGACGAGATGCGCCTCACTCAGCTCACGCAGTTGGCCAATCGAGGCAACGTGACGTTCTATCCGGTGTACGCGCGGGGTCTGGTGGCATTCGACTCGCCAATCGGTCCAGATCCTCCGCCCGGGCTTCGGGAGGACGCAGCCAACCTGAGGGCACGGCAGAACAGCCTTCGAGCGCTCGCGGACGATACCGACGGCACCGCGATCATCAACACCAACAACATCGACGGGATGTTGAAACGGATCGTCGACGACCTCTCGTCGTACTACCTGCTGGGGTACTACACGACGAATACGAAGCTCGATGGGCGCTTCCGATCGATCAGCGTGCGTCTCAGGCGCCCCGGCATCACGGTTCGAGCACGAAAAGGGTACCGGGGATACACCGAGACCGAGCTCGCGCGCGGCACCGCCGCGTCGACGTCCCCGTCGGCTGCCGCGAATGCAGTGACCACGGCGCTCACGCCGGTAGTGAGCTTCAACGCGCGGGCGCAGTTTCGAATTCGCGCCTCCTCGTGGGCACGCACGTCGTCAGCAGGAACCACCGAGGGCTCGGTCTGGGTGGTGGGCGAGCTGGATTCGCAGACACGCAAGCTGCCCGCGTGGAGCCGAGGCGTTCAGGCCGACGTCGCGGTCATCGCGTCCGACGGGCGACAGGTCGCGACACAAAAGATCGAGGTGAAATCGAACGAAGCGTTCACTGTTCAACTGCCCGAGTCCGGAGGTGTGCCCGCAGGCGAATACACCATCCGCGTCCGGCTGCGTTCACCCGTCGAGGGCGAGCTCGGACTGAGCGACACGGCGCGAGTCGCGGTGAAGGATCACACACCTCTTGGCGAGGCCATGATGTTCCGGCGTGGCCCGACTACGGGACCGGTGTTTCTGCGGACCGCCGATCCACGATTCCAGAGGACCGACCGCATCCGCCTCGAGCTCGCGACAAACGCAGCCGAGCCCGTGAAGACCCAACTGCTCGATCGCAACGGCACGGTCATGCCGATTCAGGCTCAGGTCAGCGTACGTCCCGACTCATCGGGGCAGTTCACGTGGGCCGTGATCGAGGTGACCCTTGCGCCCTTTGCGCCAGGCGACTACGCAATCGAGGCGTCTCAGGGCGAGGCAAAGCAGCTCACGGCGTTCCGAATCGTTCCCTAGGTTAACCGTTCCTCCGAAAACCTCCGTTACCCCAAAGTGTGAGTGGAGTACACTCCTTGGGCCAGCCTGTCTCGGGGTCCCAGTGGTTCGATTTGCGCTTGCCCTACTGCTGACGCTCGTTGCGCTCGCCACCGTCCTGGCGCAGAAAGACCAGCAGCCCTCTCACACGGGACCGCCCTATGTCCGCATCGACATGTACGCAACGCGCGACGGTGAGCCGATCGACGACCTGAAGCGCGACGAGGTCGAGGTGTCCGAGGACGGCGTTTCGCAGACGATCGACTCGTTCGAACACGTGCAGGTCGGACCGGCAGGGACCCAGGGCTCGCGAGCCCGAGTATTCGTCGTCTTCCTCGACACCTATCACACACAGATCGAGGAGTCGCGGAGCGCGCGCCTTCCGCTGATTCGCTTCCTCGATCGCGCCATCGGGCCCGACGACATGGTTGCGGTCATGACCCCCGAGATGAGCGCCGCCGAGATGACGTTCGGAAAAAAGGGGATCGTCATCTCCAACATCATGCAGAACGACTGGACATGGGGGCGCAGGGGGCGCGTCGATCGGAAGGATCCAAAAGAGGAACTGTATGACGCGTGCTATCCCGACAGCCCGAAGGGGCCAGCGGGTCCCGCGCCGGACATGAAGATGCGGCGGCGCGAGAAGCTCACCTTCGATGCGCTCGATGATCTGCTCGAGCATCTGGAGGGCACACGGGAGGAGCGCATCGCAGTCCTCACTGTTTCGGACGGCTGGGTTCTCTTCAAGCCCGACAAGGCGCTCGCGTCGTCAGGGCGCGGCCAGGCCGACACCGGGCTCGTGGATCGAATCATTCGCCGCCCGCCACAGAAGGCCGACGATGGCAAGAGCAGTGGCGGACCCCAAGGTGTGAATCGCGTCGAGTGCGAATCGGACCGGGTCGGGCTGTCGACGCTCGATCACAGCATGGCGCTGCGCTCGCTCACTGAAGAAGCCAATCGCGACAACATCACCTTCTATCCGATCTACGCACGCGGTCTCGTCACGTCGTCGGTGGCATCCGACGCGTCAGGCAAGGGTCGAGACAATTCCAACCTCGCCTCACGTCAGGACAGCCTTCGCTTTCTGGCCGAGAACACCGATGGACTGGCTGTGATGAGCGCGAGCAGCGTCGACGCGTCGATCCCGAAGATCGTCGACGACGTGAGCTCCTACTACCTGATTGGGTACTCCTCATCGAACACGAAACTCGATGGGCGATACCGGGCCATCACCGTTCGGGTGAAACGCGACGGCGCGAAAGTCCGTGCACGTCGCGGGTATCGCGGCCGCACGGCCGACGACCTCGTCAGCGCGACCAACGGCTCACACACGAACGAAGGCCTGTCCGCGGTGGCCGCGGTCGCGAATACGAATCCGCGAGCACCGTTCAAGATTCGAGCCTCGTCGTGGGTACGTGAGACAGGCGCAGGAACACCGCGGGGTTCGTTCTGGGTTGTGGGCGAACTGGATTATCAGACTCGGCGCCAACTGGCGTGGACGGCGGGCGCGCAGGCGGACATCGTCGTGCTTGCTGCCGATGGCACAGAGGTGCTGTCGCGGACGGTTGATATGAACACGGCAGACGGTCCTCTGGCGGTGCAGGTGCCTGAGACGGGAGGCGTGGAACCAGGAGAATACGCGGTCAAGGTCAACCTGCGCTCGCAGGCCGACGATGCCCTGGCGCTGACCGATGTCGCGCGGGTCGAGGTCAAGGCAGGCACGACGCTCGGTGAAGCGATCCTCTGGCGTCGCGGGCCCTCGACCGGCCCGCAGTATCAGCGCACGGCGGACCCTCGATTCCAGCGCGCCGATCGTCTGCGTCTGGAACTCGCGACGACGTCGCCAGGAAAAGCCACGGCGCGACTGCTCGATCGGAATGGCAACGCACTGCCAGTGCCTGCGCAGGTCAGCGAGCGTCCCGATCCCTCGTCAACGTTCACGTGGATTGTCGTCGATGCGCTGCTCGCGCCGTTTGCCAATGGGGACTACGCCGTCGAAGTGACGCAGGGGGACGCGAAGCAGGTGACCGGCTTTCGAGTCGTTCCGTGAGCGTTGCTCAATTGCCAACGGTGAAGGTCACCATCCACGGAGCGACCGGCGCGCCGTCGAATCCTTTCAAGCCTTCGAGCAGCTCCACACGCACGGTTCGGAACGATTCGAACGCCTGCTTCATCTTGATCTGAATCGATCGGCTTCCCGCGTCGTATGTCACCTGGAACGGCAGGCTCGCCGGAGCGGTGCCTGCCCCGGCAGATGCGCCGAGATACGTGACGCGGATGTCGTTGGCGAGCGACGCTTCGTTCAGCCCGCGTGAAAACTGGATGCGAATTGGCGCGCCTGCGCTGACGTCGGTCTCTCCTTCAGTCGGTGAACTGAACACTACCTGGACCGGTTCCAGCGGCACGGCTGGAGCCGACGGCTCGTCGCGTTCGACGATCGCCTCCGGCGCTTTCGTGAACTTGAGATGGGTGGCCTCGATGCTGACGAGCCCGTGCTCGCGGACGACCTTGCCGGTGACCTCGAGCCACCGGTCGGTATCGACCCGGCGATTGATGTCGAGATCGAGCTTGTCGATTTTCGGCCGCAGGCTCGTGATCCAGATCGCCCCCTCGGTGCCGCGCAGGACGAAGTCGAACTTGCTCTTGTTGGGCGATCCGGCGAGGTCTCCGAACAGATTCCGCCCGCGGAAATTGCCGATGACCGTCACCGTCTGACCGTCGAACTTCCACGGCTCGAGTGTCAGCGCCCGAACTGATGCAGTCGAGGAAGCGGCGGCCTCGGCAATGCCGGTCACACGCAGAATCAGCTCCTCACCCGGCCGAGGCCAACGGTCGGCATCGCGCCCCTCGGCCATGCCGCTCACACGAGGGTCGGTCGGGTCGAGCCGCCCCAGATCGAACAGAACGCCTCGCACCTCCACCGGGCCGCGCTTGCTGCTGACGCCTTCGCCGAGAACCACGCGCATCTCCTGCTCATCGGCGCGCAGCATCATCCGCTGGCCGTTCTCGACGAGCTCACCGCGGAGCAGGACGTTTTGCAGGTGGTAGAACCCGGCGTACTGCCGGAGCGCATCGATGGTCGTGAAACGGCGAGACGCTGATTGCGCGCCTGAGATGGAGACGCCGATGAGGACGAGCAGGAGGACTCGGGGAGCGAGCCGCGTCACACAATCATTCTACTTTTCGCATTGCCTGCCGTGCGACCACGAGTGCAAGCGCGAGAAAGAGCAGGAGGCTGGCGATCTGGGCCAGCGTCGAATTGTCGTGGAAGTAGGGGAACCACTCCCCGAGCTTCTGCGGGGCATCGATCGACCCGAACCCCAGGTTGGCCTTCGACCAGTCGTTGCTGCCGACGAGCAGCGCAAACAGAATGCCGGCGATCGATCCACCGGCGATCAACCCCGAACTGAACAACGTTCCCGCGCTGAGGTCCGATTCCTGAGCGACGCCCGTTTTCCGCTCGACCCACCAGCGGACGAGCCCGCCGGCGAAAATCGGCGCGGTGGTCGCGATCGGCAGATACGAGCCGACCGCAAACGACAGCGATCGGATGCCGCACAACTCGAGCGTGATCGCGACGAAGACACCGACCAGCACCAGGCCCCACGGCAGGTTCTGATTGAGCAGCCCGCGGATGATCGTCGACATCAGCGTCGCTTGCGGCGCAGCGAGATACTGCGACCCGATGCCGCCGAGGTTCTGGTGGAGGTAAAGCAGGGTAAGCCCGATGATGAATGCGGACGTGACCACGCCGATGACGAGTCCGATCTGCTGATACAGCGGCGTCGCCCCCACGATGAACCCGGTCTTCAGGTCCTGTGAGGTGTTGCCGGCGTTCGCAGCGGCGATACAGACGATCGCACCCACGCACAGGGCGATCGGGGCGTACATGTCGCCGGTCCATCCCAACCCGACGAACAGGAGACACGTGAGGATCAGCGTGGCGATCGTCATGCCGGAGATCGGATTCGACGACGTGCCGATCAGCCCGGTGATGCGCGACGACACCGTGGCGAAAAAGAACCCGAAGACGAGAATCAGAATCGCCGCCAGCACGTTGCCCTGGGTCGGGAGCCCGGGGGCGAACGCGAGGAAGAGACCCAGGACGAGCGACCCGCCCAGGACGACGATCATCGGGATGTCGCGTTCGGTGCGCAGCTGGGCCACGGCCGCGGCGCCGGCTGACAGATTCTTGAAGCTGCCACGAGCCGACGCAATGATGGTCGGGAGCGTGCGACCGAGTGTGATCAGGCCCGACGCGAGCACCGCGCCGGCGCCGATGTATCGGATGTACGCACTCCACAATTGTGCGGGCGCCATCTCCGAAATCAGGAACGGCCGCCCTGTGGCGGGGTTGTTCGCGTAATTGGGATGGATCGGCGGGAACGGCTCGTTGATGAATGAGCCGAGGATCGAGAGCAGCGGCAGCAGCACGAGCCACGAGAGCACCCCGCCGGCGAACATCGTTCCCGCGATACGAGGTCCGATCACGTAGCCGACTCCGAGGTATTCGGGTGAGATGTCGACGTTGATCGTGGCGTTGGGAAACTGGCTGGTGCGCGGCGTCGAGTAGCCGATCACCTGCAGGAAGAGGTTGAAGATCCACGAGAGCGATTTCCAGATCGCGCCAATCGCCAGTCCACCGAACACGAGCGAGGCGAGCCGACCGCCGCGTTCACCTGCGACGAGCACTTCGGCGCACGCCGTGCCTTCCGGGTAGGGTAGGACCCCGTGCTCTTTGACGATCAGCGCGCGGCGCAACGGGACCATCATCAGCACGCCCAGGATGCCGCCGGCAAACGTCAGCATCGTGATCTGGACGTAGTTGAAGTAGGCCGGTCCGTTCGGCATCAGAAAGATCAACGCCGGAATGGTAAAGACGACGCCGCCAGCGATCGACTCACCTGCCGAGCCGATCGTCTGCACGATGTTGTTCTCGAGGATCGTCGAGCCGCCGAACCGTTTGAGCACCGAGATCGCGAGCACCGCGATCGGAATCGACGCGCTCACGGTGAGGCCGGCACGCAGCCCGAGATATACGGTCGACGCACCGAAGATCAACCCGAAGATGGCGCCCAGGATGATCGTCTTGAGAGTGAATTCGGCCGGCGACTGTGAGGCCGGTACGTAGGGTTGAAACGTCGTCGCACTACGCGTTTCGGGCTGTGTCGTGGTCATGTGCGCCATGGCGCGTGATGGTAGCATTGAACCTTGTGAATCGGCCGAACAAGCGGAAACAGGCACCCGAACAGGTTTCCGAGCTCACAACCAATCGTCTCTCGGTGTACTTGCGATGCCTGAACGAGCTTGACGCCGGCGGTGTCCAGACGATCTCGTCGCAATCGCTCGCTGAACGGTTCCATCTCAACGCCGCTCAGATTCGCAAAGACCTTGCCTACTTCGGTGAGTTCGGTGTACGCGGGGTTGGCTACTACGTCAAGGAACTGCGGCGCCACCTGCGACAGATCCTCGGGCTCGATCGTCACCTGCGGGTGGCAATCATGGGCGCCGGCAATCTCGGCCTTGCCCTTGCCGACTACCCGGGATTCCGTCAGGAAGGCTTCGAGATCGCGGCGCTCTTCGATACCGCCAACGAGAAGATCGGACACGAATCCCGCGGCGGCGTGCCGATCCATGACATCAAAGAGCTCAAGCGGGTCGTCCGCCGGGATCGACTCGACATCGCCGTCATCGCCGTGCCGGCACAGCACGCGCAGCCGGTGGTCGATCAGGTGGTGACTGCGGGTGTGAAAGCCATCTTGAACTTCTCGCCCGGTGCGTTGAAAGTTCCGGCCGACGTGAAGCTGAAGAGCGTGGACCTGACCGTCTCGCTCGAAAGCCTGTCCTTCTACCTCGCGCAGGGCGATCAAAGTGAGTAAGAGCGGAGGTGCGAAGCGTGCACGTGCCCTGTCGCACGTTGACTCGCGCGGCAAGGCGCGGATGGTCGACGTCGGCGACAAACCGGTCACCAGCCGCGAGGCGATCGCGCGCGGCGAGATCTCGATGAGCACACAGGCGCTCGCGCTGATTCGCCGAGGGGCTGTGGCCAAAGGCGATCCGCTGCAGACCGCCCGGCTCGCGGGTATTCTGGCCGCCAAACAGACCTCGTCGCTCATTCCGTTGTGTCACCCGCTCATGCTGACGCACGTGAGCGTCGATCTGACTCCGACCCGAACCGGCTATCGCATCGAGTCGCACGTGCGGACGTCTGGACAGACCGGCGTCGAGATGGAAGCGCTCACGGCCGTGGCCGTCGCGGCGCTGACGATCTACGACATGGTCAAGGCGGTTGATCGGGAAATGGTGATAGGTGAGATCTGCCTGGTCGAAAAGAAAGGTGGACGATCCGGACACTACCGGCGGCGCGCGTGACCCATTCCAGTACGGAAGGCCGCGACTATTACCGTCTCGCCCTGATTCTGGGCGCGCTCACCGCGATCGGTCCGCTGGCGATCGACATGTATCTGCCGTCGCTGCCGACGATTGCGCGCGAGTTCGGCACGACCGCGGCGGCGGTACAGGCGAGCCTGGCCGCGTACTACATTGGCATTGCCATCGGCCAGGCGCTGTATGGGCCGCTGTCCGATCGCGTCGGCCGCAAGCCTGCGCTGTATCTGGGCCTCGGCGTGTTTCTGCTGTCGTCGATCGGGTGTGCGAGGGCGGCGGGTGTGCAGGCGCTGGTGACGTTCCGATTCCTGCAGGCGCTCGGCGGCTGCGCTCCGATCGTGGTGCCGCGCGCGGTGGTGCGCGACTATTTCGATCAGCAGGGCTCGGTCCGGATGTTGTCCCTGCTGATGTTGGTCTTCGGGTTGGCACCCATCCTCGCGCCGCTCATCGGCGGCCAGCTCCTCATCAACTTCGGATGGCGATCGGTGTTCTGGGTCCTGGCGACCTATGCGGCCACGTGGCTCACGCTGGTCGCGATCTTCCTGCCCGAAAGCCTGCCGCGCGAACGTCGTCAACGTCAGCCGATTGGCGTGGTGCTTTCAACCTACGCGCAGCTCGCCCGTGATCGCGTGTACATGGGATACGCGCTCTCTGGCGCGCTGATTTTCGCAGGCCTTCTCGCGTACATCGCCGGGTCGCCATTCGTGTTCATCGAGATCTTCCGCGTGCCTCCCGAGCGGTTCGGCTTCTACTTCGGGACCAACGCGTTCGGCATCATCGCCGCTTCACAGATCAATCGCTGGCTGTCCACTCGGATGGACCCGCACCGTATCCTGCGCATCATGCTGGTCGTGGCGATGTCGGCGGGTCTGCTGATGTTCGTCAATGCCTGGAGCGGGTTCGGCGGCTTCGCGGGCATTCTCATCCCGCTCTTCTGCTTCATTTCCTCGCACGGCTTCGTCCTGCCGAACACGACGGCGTTGGCGATGGCGCCTCACGGGCGTGTTGCGGGAAGTGCATCGGCGCTGCTTGGCACCCTGCAGTTCGTACTGGGAACGACGTCAGCAGCGCTGGTTGGTGCCTTCGCAAACGGCACCGCCGTGCCGCTGGCTGCGGTGATTGCCGGTTGCGGAGTGACGGCGTTTCTCACGCATGTCGTTGGAGAAACGCGATCAGCACCGTCACTGTCAGCGGGCTGAGGAGCGTCGACAGCGCGACGACGCTCGTCACGAAATTCGGCTCGACGTTGAATTCGAGTGCGAGGATCGTCGTGATGACCGCTGTCGGCATCGAGGCCTGCAGGACGCCGGCCTGAAAGGCCGCTCCGTGCAGTCCGACGAGATGAGCGATGCCGATCGCCGCGAGCGGCATCAACACGATCGACAGCACGACCGCGGTGGCCACCATCGCTGGACGGTCGGGACGCGTCGCTCGCTCGAGCTGCATGCCGAGCACGATGATCATCATCGGCAACGCGGCGTCGCTCAGCATCGAGACCGGACGCATCAACGCGTCGGGGAGCGGCCAGTGGAGCAGGAGGCTCAATCCGGCAGCGGCGGCTCCATATACCGCAGGCACGCGCGTAATGCCGACGATTGCCTCGCGAATCGTGCGCCGTCCGGTCGCCGCGATCAGGATGCCACCGGTGTAGCTGAAGAGCGAGCTCGCGAGGAAGTACATACTCGCGAACGCGAGCCCGTCTCGACCAAACGCAAGCATCGCGACCGGGAGTCCATAGTTTCCGCTGTTGGACGAAACCACGACCAGAAGGAACGCGCTCAGCGAGGGACGATCCAGCCGGAGCGGGATGGCCGCAAGCCGTGCCATGAGGCCCGCTGCGATCGTGACCAGCACGTAGAAGAGAACCATCCGTCCGGCCTGTAGTCCGTCGAGCGTCGAGCTGACGAGAACGTTGAAGACGAGCGCAGGCGCCAGCGCGTAAAACGTCACGCGTGACACGGTCTGCACCTGGACGCCGAGCGTCCGCGCCAGAAGGAATCCAGCGCCGGCGATGGCAAATACGGGGAAGAGGTCTGAAATGAAGATGGAAAAGAGGAGCTGCGCGGCGTCGGTCACGTCGGACAGCATCATATGCGGTGGCTGATATACTGCGTGACCGCCTGGCCCGTCCTGGCCTGCCGCTGTGACGCGAGCAGATGTCACGCGGGTGGAAAAGGACCGAACCAATGAAAACGGTCGATATCGGCTCGGTGCTCGACGAAGGTCGCTGGACGGGGTATCAGAAGCTCCTGATTCTCGGCACCGCGCTCGCGATCATCCTCGACGGCATCGACAATCAGCTGCTCCCGAATGCGGTCCCGTTCATCGCACCGGAATGGGGCCTGCAGAACAGCGCATTCCGCAACGCCCTGGCCACCGGGCCCTTCGGCATGATGATCGGCGGCCTGGCCGGCGGGATTCTCGGAGACCGGTACGGCCGGCGAACCGCGCTGCTTGGCAGCGTCATCTCGTTCGGGGTGCTCACGATCGCGATCGCTTCAGTCAACTCCGTCTTTCTACTCGGTCTGCTGCGATTCATCGCCGGTGTCGGCCTCGGTGGTGCGATGCCCAACGCCGCATCGCTGGCCTCTGAGTACGTGCCGCGCCGCCAGCGTCCCTTTGCCGTGACGCTCACGATCGTCTGCATTCCACTCGGGGGTTTTGTCGCCAGCACGATGGCCGGGATCATCACGCCCACGTATGGCTGGCGTGCGCTGTTCGTCATCGGTGGCCTCGTCCCGGTCGCGGTGGCGATCGTGCTCTGGAAAGCGCTCCCCGAGTCTCCACGCTACCTGGCGGGTCGGCGCGAGCGGTGGCCGGAATTGACGCATGTCATGCGGCGCATGGGACACAACGTGCCACACGATGTCGCGTATGTCGAGGCGGCCGCGGGCGCGCAGACCTCGGCGAGCAAGGCGACGATTGCCGATCTGTTTGCCCCTGTCTTCCGTCGCGACACGATCGGACTCTTCGGCTCGTTCTTCTTCTGTCTGATGGTGAACTACGTCGCGATTCAGCTCGTGCCCTCGGTGTTGCGCGACGCGGGCAAGTTCACGCCGGCGGCCGCGACCGGAGGCTTGCAGTGGGTGAACATAGGTGGCGTCATCGGCGCCGTCGTCGGTGCCCTCGTCATTCAACGCATCGGATCGAGGCTGACGATGCTCGGCATGTGTGTGGCTGCCGTGATCTGCTCGCTGATCATGTCGGGGATGAAGCTCGATCCAACCGACACGTTTGCACTGATGGCGATGTTCCTCGTCACCGGCGGGCTGCTGAACGCCGTGCAGACGACCATGTATGCGCTCGCCGCGCACGTCTATCCGACTGAAATACGCAGCACGGGCGTTGGCGCCGCAGTGGCCTTCGGACGCATCGGCAACGTATTGGCCGTGTACGTCGGAGGATTCGCGTTCGATCGCGGCGGGCCGACTGGGTACTTCCAGAGCTGGGCGATCCTGATGGCGATCGTGTTCATCTCGCTTGCCGTAATCGGCCGCCACGTGCCCAAGAGTGCGTTGCTGACTGCGGCAGGGGCTAGCGCAGCGACGCACTAGGGCGGCGACTTCGTCGCCGTCGGGCGGCGTCCTTCGGACGCCGTGGGGCGGGCGCTTCGCGCCCGTTGGGCCGCGACTTCGTCGCGGTGCGGAATTTCCCCCACAGCGCGAAGCGCTGCCCTACCGACGCGCCAGCGGCGGCCCCACTCGCGACGAAGTCGCGAGCCCCACCCGTCCGCAGGACGGGCCCATCTTGGCGTCCGCCCGCCGGCCGGACATAATGGAGAGCTTCACCAGTATCTTTTTGGCGCGCTTCGCGCGCCGGCGCCGAGCGCGTGCAGAGGAGTTACGAAGAACTATGAGTCAGAAAAGCCTGGAGCAAGTACTTCAAGCCGCCAAGAATCCGGTCGAGATGCTGCGGAACTCGCAGATTGGCGCCTATGTCTATCCGGTCGTGCCGTCCGAATACACCAACTGGCGCGACGAGCAGAGAGCGTGGCGCGAGACGGCAGTGCTCTTCGATCAGTCGCATCACATGGCCGAGCTGCTCGTCACGGGCCCTGACGCGTTCAAGATGCTCTCGTATCTGGCCACCAACAGTTTTTCGGGCTACAAGCCGGGCCGCGCAAAGCAGTTCGCGCCGTGCAGCCATGACGGCTACGTCATCGGCGACGTCATCCTGTTCTACACCGCCGAAAACGAGTTCAATCTCGTTGGCCGGGCGCCGACCATCAACTGGGTGCAGTTCCAGGCCGAGACGGGCGGCTTCGACGTGCAGGTCCGCCGCGATGATCGGTCGCCGTCGAACCCGAAGGGGAACGCGGTGGTGCGCAATCACTATCGCTATCAGGTCCAGGGTCCCAACGCCAAGCAGATCCTCGACCGTCTGAACGGCGGCCCTATCCCTGACGTGAAGTTCTTCTTCCTCGATTTCATCAACGTCAAGGGCCGCAAGGTTCGCGCGCTGCGTCACGGCATGGCCGGTGCGCCGGGTCTCGAGCTCTGGGGACCGTACAACGAGCGCGAGGAGATCCGCGACGCGATCATCGAGGCGGGCAAGGATTTCGGTCTGGTGCAGGTGGGCGCCCGTGCCTACGCGACCAACACGCTGGAGTCAGGCTGGATTCCCTCGCCGCTCCCTGCGGTCTACTCGGGCGAGAAGATGAAGAAGTACCGCGAGTGGCTGCCCGCGAACGGATACGAAGCGACCGGCTCGATCGCCGGCAGTTTCGTGTCGAGCAACATCGAGGACTACTACCAGACGCCGTACGAGCTCGGTTACGGGTCGTTCGTCAAGTTCGATCACGACTTCATCGGGCGCGAGCCGCTCGAGAAGAAGTCAAAAGAGCCGCATCGCCGCAAGGTGACGTTCGTGTGGCACGGCGAGGACGTCGCCCGAATCTTCGCGTCGCAGTTCACGCCGGGCGCGGAGCGCTACAAGTACATCGACGTGCCGCTCTCGAACTACGGCTCCTCTTCGTACGACAAGGTGCTCAAGGGCGGCAAGATCGTTGGTCTCTCGATGTTTTCCGGCATCAGCTTCAACGAGCAGTCGATGCTCTCGCTCGGCATCGTCGATCCTGACGTCAAGGTCGGCGATCAGTTGACGCTAGTGTGGGGTGAGGAAGGTGGCGGCACGAAGAAGACGACGGTCGAACGCCACACGCAGACCGAAGTCCGTGTGACCGTCGGTCCCGTTCCGTACGGCGAATCCGCGCGCACGACGTATCGCCCGCACGAGATGGCCCTCTAGGACGAGGGCTCAGGGCCCTGGCCTCAGGCCTCAGGTGAGTCTGGGGCCTGGGCCCTGAGGCCCGGGGCCTGCTCGTCGCGGTTCGATGTGGATCACTACATCGGCGAGCTGTGGGAACTTCGCCATCAATCGATCCTTCACTACGTGCGACGTGGCGTGCGCCTGTTCGAGCGGGGTCTCTCCAGGCAGCCACAGGTGCAGATCGAGAAACGCGTAATCGGCCGATCCTCTCGTGCGGATCTTTTCGCATCCGACGACTTCGGGCACCGACTGCACGACGGCGCGGACGTCGTTTTCGGCGATCACGATCTGATCGCCCAGAATGCGTGACGCCTCCTGCGCGATGCTCCAGCAGGCGTGCCCGATGAAGCCGGCGACGAGGAGCGCTGCCATCGGATCGAGCAGCGGATAGCCCCACCACACACCGAGGAGCGCGCCGAGCACGGCGCCGGACGTCAGCACGTCGCTTCGTGTGTGCTTGGCGTCGGCACGCAGCACCTCGCTGTTCAGACGCCGGCCTTCTCTCATCTCGTAGGCGACGACGAACAGGTTGATGACGAGCGTCACCGCCATGATGCCGATCCCTTCGGGGAACACACGCGGCGTACCGCCATGCACGAAGCGGTCGGCTGCCGCGGTCAGCACCTCGACCAGCACGATCACCAGGAAAATCAGGATGCCGATCGACGCCATCGTTTCGTACTTGCGATGGCCGTACGGGTGGTTCGCGTCCGGAGGGCGCCGAGCCACGGATACGCCGATGAGCGCCACGACGTTCGAAGCCGAGTCGGTCAGCGAGTGGAAGCCGTCGGAGATGATCGACACTGCGCCCGTGTAGTAGCCGAGCGCAATCTTGGCTATCGCGACAATGAGATTGAGAACGAGGACCTGATAGAGGACTTTGGTGACTTCGGAATAGCGGTCAGGGGACACGGTAATTCAAAATGCGAAATGCAAAGTGCAAAAGGCAAAAGACAAAAGGCGCCTGAGTACGATCTTGCATTTTGCATCTTGAATTTTGAATTACACGCGAAGCTCAGAATACGCGAGCATGTGGAATCGGCCACCAGCGCAGCTGAACGCGTCCGATGATGTACTTCTTCGGAACCATGCCCCAGTGCCGGCTGTCGGAACTGTTGTTCCGATGGTCGCCCATCACGAAATAGTAGCCGTCCTGAATGCGCGTCGGTCCGAAGTCGTCGTGACTCTTGTACTCCGGCGGCACGAAGTCGTCGTTCATCGGCACGTCATTCACATACACACGTCCATCGACGATTCGCACTTCGTCGCCTTCTTCGGCGATGACCCGCTTGACGAACGATTTGTCCGGGTTGAGCGGGTAGTACAGCATGACGATGTCGCCGCGGCGCGGCGCGCCCATGCGGTAGGCAAACTTGTTGACGATCAACCGATCTTGATCGGCAAGCGTGGGTGCCATGCTCTGGCCCTCGACGCGCGCGACCTGGAAGCCGAAGGTCACGATCAACGTCGCGTACACGGCGGCAGAGGCCAGGGTCTTGAACCAGGCGATCAGTTCGTCTTTCCAGATGTTGACGCGCTGCCGAAACAGGATCGAGGGATCGGCGGCCGGTTCGAAGGGGAGCGCAATCGCGTTGGGCCCGAGCTCAACTCCTGGCGGCGGGTCGCTGACAGGATCGACTAGAGCTTCAGGTACTCCCGTAAACGTTTGGTTTGGGCCCGGCTCACTGGTATCTCGCTGCCCTTCGTGTCCTTCATCCGAAGGATAAAGTTCCTGCTGAACCAAGGGACTATCTCCTTGATCTTGTTGATGTTGACCAGATGCGACCGGTGCACACGCCAGAAGACGTCCGGATCCAGACGAGCCTGAAGATCGTCCAGCGTCCGGTAGTTCGACGTGCCGGTCACCTGACCTGTCACTATGTTAATCGACTCGTCGGTTAAGGACGCAAAGATGATGTCGTCCGCCTGGACCAGCATGAGCCGTTCGCCGACCTTGATGGCAACCTGATCTCGCCGTACCTGACGCGCCGCCATCATTTTGACGATGCGCTCGATCTGATCGTTCGAGGGGTTGGCGGCCGTGCCGGAAGGCTGACGGTCGGTCTCGACGCGTCGCCGGGCCCGCTGGAGCGCCTGCTCGAGTCGGCTGGCCTCGACCGGCTTGAGCAGGTAGTCGACGGCGTTCACCTCGAACGCCTCGATCGCGTGCTGGTCGAACGCAGTCACGAAGATCAGGGCCGGACTATCCTCCCGCTCGAGCAGGCGTCTGGCCACTTCGAAGCCCCCGAGGCCGGGCATCTGAATGTCGAGGAACGCCACGTCCGGTTCGTGCCGTTCGACCGCGGCCAGCGCTTCGATGCCGTTGCCCGCCTGAGCCACGACCTCGATCGCAGGCATCTGCTCGAGCTGATAGCAGAGCTCCTCGCGCGCGAGCTGCTCGTCGTCCACGACGATGACTCTCAATGGACTCATGCCGTGATTTGTTCGAGCGAGACGATCTCAGGCACTTCGATTCGCGCGCTCGTTCCCTTGCCGGGCGCGCTCGTGAGCGTGAGTTGGTACGAAGCGCCGTAGACGACGGCGAGGCGCTCTCGTACGTTGGCGAGCCCGATGCCGCTCGACATCGGCTCCTCGAGGCGCTCGAGTAGAAATCCCATCCCATCGTCTTCGACTTCGATCACGGCGCGTCCCGCCTCGCGCCGGCTGCGTATCGTGATCGCGCCCGGTCCGACCTTGCGCGACAGCCCGTGCTTGATCGAGTTCTCGACGAGGGGCTGCAGAATCATGCTGGGCACGATGACGCCGAGTGTGTCGGGACTGATGTCCTTTTTCACTCGCAGCTTCGGTCCGAACCGGATGGCTTCGATGTCGAGGTACTCGTCGATCGACTCCAGTTCCTCGCGCAGTGTCACGAAGTGCTGATGGCTGCGGAGCAGGCGACGGAGCAGCGCCGACAGCTTGATGATCAGCATGCGCGCCGTGTCGGGCTGCGACCGAATCAGCGACGAGATCGACGTCAGCGTGTTGAAGAGGAAATGCGGGTTGATCTGGCTCTTGAGCGCCTCGATCTTTGCGGCCAGCAGGAGCTTCTCCTGTTCCTGCAGGCGATGTTCGACTCGCGCGCTGTTCCAGATCTTGATCGGGGTGGCGACGCCGAGCACACTTTCGAGCACGAGCAGGACGGTCATCCAGGGAGACGGCGCGCCGAGCGTGAAAAGGCGGTCCGGCCCGAAGCGCGCGCCGAGCGCCAGCCGCACGAGCTCGAGTCCCACCGGTGCCGCGAGCAGTACGATCTGCCAGTTTGGTTCGAGCTTTCGGATCATCTGCCACACGTGCTTGGGCAGGTCCACGAAGACGAACGGTGTGAACTGCCAGATCGTTTCTTTCGGACACGCCTCGCGGACGCCGCCGCCGGCAAATCCGCAGCCGACCGCGAACGGGAGCGCGATGAGCTCGCCCGCGATCAGCGCAGGGCAGGCCACGAGCAAGCCGACCAATGCGCCGGCGTAGGGTCCGGCGATGAGGCCGGCCAGGAATGCACCCTCGAGGGTCAGATCGGCGGCGTCGTATTTCAGGATCACACGGCTCGTGACCCCGGCCATGAGCGGAACGCCCAGCGACAGCGTGAACACGAGACGATCCGTCCACCCGCGCCGCTCGAAGATGAGGATGTGGCGAAAGCGATGGAACCTCGCCAGCATCGTGGCCAGCACCGAGATGGCTGCCAGCCTGACGAGCAGGGTGAGGAGAAACTGCTCGGGCCTCAGAATGTGTTCCTCGAGCACGTCGCTATTGTACGGGGCTTTCGGCTTTTGGCTTCCGGCTATGGCCGAGAGTCAAGAGGCCACATTCGAAGCCCCAGAGCCACGAGCTCGGAGCCTGACGCCCACAGCCAAGAGCTCGAAGCCTGACTCCTGGAGCCTGATATGATCAC
Organism: Vicinamibacterales bacterium; assembly: GCA_035263125.1. Taxonomy (GTDB): domain Bacteria; phylum Acidobacteriota; class Vicinamibacteria; order Vicinamibacterales; family UBA2999; genus Gp6-AA40. The sequence goes on along the minus strand of DATFRP010000196.1, from coordinate 19,002 downwards.
GAGATGATCGGTCCGTTGCTCAAGGGAATGGCGCTCACCTTCCGGTACATCTTCAAGAAGCCGGTGACGGTGAACTATCCATACCAGAAGGTTCCCGTGTTTCCGAAGTACCGCGGCAAGCAGGTGCTCATGCGCGACGAGAACGGCCTCGAGAAATGCGTGGCCTGCGGTCTGTGCGCGGTGGCGTGCCCGGCGGACGCGATTTATCTCGAAGCGGCGGAAAACGACGGCACCGTCATGGCCGGCCCGCGCTACGCCAGCATCTACCAGATTCACAAGACCCGCTGCATCTTCTGTGGAATGTGCGAAGAAGCGTGCCCGGTGTCTGCCATCTTCATGGGCAAGGACTACGAGCTCGCGGTCTACAGCAAGGACGATTTCATCTGGGACAAGGCCGATCTGCTGGTCGCGCCTCCCGCCGGAGCGCAAGCCCCGACGAATTGACCCCTTTCCTCCAGGCCCTCGACGATCGCGTCCTCGTCTGCGACGGGGCGATGGGCACGATGCTGTACGCCCAGGGCATCTTCATCAACCGCTGTTTCGATTCGCTGAACCTGACCGATCCCGATCGCGTCCGTTCAGTCCATCGTGACTACGTGACGGCCGGCGCTGACGTCCTCGAGACCAATACCTTCGGCGCCAACGCCATCAAGCTCCGTGCGTTTGGGCTCGAAGACAGACTCGCTGACATCAACATCGACGGCGCACGGCTGGCGCGCGAAGCCGCTGGCGAGTCGGTCTACGTGGCGGGTGCGATCGGTCCCCTCGGACTGCGCATCGAGCCATGGGGACGGACGGCCAATGAAGAAGCGCAGGCGTACTTTCGTGAACAGGCCGCGGCGCTGGTGAAGGGTGGCGTCGACCTGATTGTCGTGGAGACGTTTCGCGATCTCAACGAGATCGGCGCCGCTGTGTCGGCGGTTCGCTCGGTCTGCGACCTGCCGATCGTGGCGCAGATGACCATCGAGGACGAAGGCAACACGCTCGATGGGACGCCGCCGGAGCAGTTCGTGCCCGCGTTGCAGGAGAGCGGCGCGGACGTCATCGGCATCAACTGCAGCATCGGCCCTGCGCACATGCTCGAGACACTCGAGCGCATGGCGGCGCTGACCAACGTCCGGTTGTCGGCCCAGCCCAATGCCGGGCGTCCTCGCGATATCGAAGGGCGGACGCTGTATCTCACTTCGCCCGAGTACATGGCGTCGTACGCACGCCGATTCCTCGCGCACCGGGTTCGTCTCGTCGGCGGCTGCTGCGGCACCACGCCGGAGCACATCGCCCGCATCAAGTCTTCGATCGATGGAACGACTATAGTGCGGCCCCGCACGCCCGCCGTGGCAACGCCCGCACCGGCGCCGGTGACGCCGATCGCGACGAATCAGAAGTCGTTTCTCGCCAGCGCGCTCGCACGGGGGCGCCGTGTGACGCTCGTCGAGATCCCGGCACCCAAAGGCCACATCCGCGAAGACACCATCGACCAGGCGCGATCGCTGCGGATACGAGGCGTCGATCTCGCGTTCGTTTCGGATCGATCGAGCGGGCCGCGTGTCAGCGCGATGTCGCTTGCCGTGCTGCTGCAGCAGCGCGTGGGCATCGAGACGGTCCTCGAGTTCTCGACTCGCGATCGAACCCTCCTCGCGATGCAGTCCGAACTGCTCGGGGCCCATGCGCTGGGCATCCGCAATCTCGTGGCCGTCACAGGGGAAGTGCGCCCGGTCGGCGATTATCCCGATGCGACGACCGTGGCCGACGTGGATTCGATTGGTCTGGTCAACGCGGTCGCGCGACTCAATCGAGGGCAGGATGTCGGCGGACAGGCGATTGGGGATCCGACGGCGTTCCACCTGGGTGTGACCGTGAACCCGGGCGCCGAAGATCTCGATCACGAGATTCGGCGCTTCGAGTACAAGGTCGCCGCCGGCGCCGAGTTCATCGTCACGCGTCCCGTGTTCGATCCGCGTGTGTTCGAGCGTCTGTTTCCGCGCATCGAGACGGCGAAACTGCCCATCCTCCTCGGGCTCAGACCGTTTGAAAGCGTGCTCGATGCCGAATGTGTGGCGAATGAGGAGCCGGGCACATCGGTGCCGGCCGAGGTGCTCGACCGCATGCGGTCGGGCGGAAGTGCCGTGCAGGGTTCAGCCCTAGGGGTGCGAATTGCCCGCGAGATTCACGACGTCTTGAGAGAACATGTACAAGGTGTATTTGTGGCGGCTCCCCTCGGCCGTTTGGATCTGGCGCTCGATGTGTTGGTGTAATCGTGTGTAAACAACTCTTGTCGCAAGGTGATGAGCCTTGTATAGTGCCGACGGCCTCTTCACGCGTGCAACACTGATCGCGGTCGGATCTTGAGATGAGGGCCAGGAGCTCGGCTCGTGGCCGAAAAGGAGCCCGCCAATGTCGTTGTTCGAACGTGAGGAGAGTGAATTCAGGACTGATGCGTCGTCGCGTGCGCTGTCGGTGACGGCCGTCGAAACTGAATTCGTGGCGGGCGTCTACGAGAAGCTCGCCACCGTCTACGACCTCGTGTTCGGACCGGCGCTCCATCCGGGCCGCCTGGTGGCCCTGGAACGAATGGCGATCAAGCCGGGTGATCGCGTCCTCGAAGTAGGCGTCGGCACCGGCATCAACCTTCCGCTCTATCCGCGCAACTGTCGCGTCACCGGCATCGACCTCTCCAAGACGATGCTCGTGAAGGCGCGCGAGCGCGTGTTCAAGAAAGAGCTTCCCAATACCCGGCTCCACGAAATGGATGCCGCGAACCTGACGTTCCCTGACGAAACCTTCGACATCGTCTATGCGCCGTACGTGATCAGCGTCGTTCCCGATCCGGTGCGTGTCGTGCGCGAGATGCGCCGCGTGTGCCGCACCGGGGGAAAGATCGTCATCCTCAATCACTTCCGCAGCCCGAGCCCGCTGCTGGCGAAGCTCGAAACTGCGATTTCTCCATTCACGGTGCACATCGGATTCAAATCCGATCTCGATCTACCGGGGTTCCTGGCGCAAGCAGATCTCCGTCCCGAGTCGATTCAGAAAGTGAGTTTCCCGCGGATCTGGTCGTTGGTCACCTGTCTGAAGAACTGATCGACCTCGAGAGCACTCCCTGGCGATTCCACGAATTGACACGCGCGTGGCGCGCCTGATTCGTCGGCGTCTCGACAATCACAAGCTCCTTCAATCCGACCTGTGTGAACCCCCTGCCATCGTCGGGTGGCTTGGCGCCGTTCAATCGCAGGACTTCCGCGGTGCGATGTGGGCACTCGGTCAGCGTGCCGACGGGCTGTCGGCAGCATCCATCGAGCGCGCATATGACGACGGCGCGATTCTCCGAACGCACGTGCTCAGACCGACGTGGCACTTTGTGACGCCCGCCGACATCGGGTGGATGCTGATGCTGACGGCGCCGCGCGTCCAGCGATTCAACGCGCCATACTACAGACAATTCGAGCTCGATCCCCGAACGTTGTCACGAACCAGATCGATCCTCACGCGAGCGCTGGAGGGCGACGCCCACCTGACGCGATCCGAACTGGCAGATGCGTTGAAGCGTGCGCGAATCGAGGCGAAGGGCATACGTCTGGCACTCTTGACCATCGACGCCGAGCTCAACCAGGTGATCTGCAGCGGCGCGATGCGCGGCAAACAGTTCACCTACGCGCGGTTCGACTCACGTGTGCCACGATCGCGGACCTTTACACGCGACGAAGCGCTGGCAGAATTGACGCGCAGGTACTTCGCCAGTCACGGTCCAGCGACGATGAGAGATTTCGCCTGGTGGTCGGGTCTGACCATGAGCGACGTCAAGGCCGGCATCGCGCTGATGAAATCGAAGATCGTGCGAGAAGTCGTCGGTGATCTCGAGTACTGGATCATGCCTTCGGATGCACCACGCCGCCGATTGACGCCATCAGCCAGGTTGCTTCCGACCTACGACGAGTATCTGATCGCCTACAAGGATCGCGCGATGGTGGTCGGGGCGTCACGCCCCCTGTTTCGCGAACGGTTTGCCCATCACGTCGTCATTGACGGATTGCTGGCGGGATCGTGGAAGCCGATCATCAGAAGAACCGACGTGCTCGTCGACGTCAGCTACTACGACGCGCCGACCGGGCCCCAACGCCGTGCGCTCGAGCGCGCTGTCGCGATGTACGGCCGTTTTGTGGGGAAACCTGCGGTGATCCGTTGATCACCGGCTCGGTGCTCATTGGATCAGGCCCTGCACGAGCATGTGCCGGTCGCCGACTCTCCCGATGCCGAGGCCCAGGTTCACCTCGTCGAGGTGGGCACGCACTTCGTCGAGCGTAAAGGCCGCACACAACGAGTTGAAGAAGTCTCGCTTGAGAAGCTCATCCTCGTTAGCGGCAACCGCCTCGACAATACGACGCGCGGCGTCGAAGGAGGGGGGACGAATCAAGTCCATGACGTAGACGGCCGCACCGCGTCGGCCCAGCCGCGCGATTTCCTTCCACAGCACCCGGGGATCCGGCAGGTGGTGGAGCAGATCTTTGGACAGAATGGCATCGAAGCCGCGGGTAGGGAGGCCGAGACCTGGCAGCATTCCGTGTCGCAACACAATCTGACTCTCGAGGGCCGACGCCCGCACTGCACGTTCCGCGAGGGCGATCATCGCCTGTGAGCCATCGACCGCCGTAATGACCACGCCTGGAGCGGCGCGCGCCAGCCTGATATCGACATCCGCCGGGCCGCATCCGAGGTCGACGACCATGCGCATGTGCGTGGAGTAGTCGCGGAGCAGCCCGTCCACGAACACCTGGTTCGACACGCTGAAGTCGGCCTTGGCATAGGCGAGCGACTGCGCGACGTCGTCCATCAATTCCTTTTCGAGTACACGCTCCACCGCAACGGTGAGGCTACCACACGATGTGCCGTTATTCGGATACAGTAGCGGCCGATCGTCACACTTCTCCTTGCAAGGCTGGCGCTTGTGGGAGATGCCCGGATCTCGTCCGCCTTCGCCAAGGCTGCGGCGGGACCCTACGTTGATGGGAGGCCGACGTGAGCACATGGTCGAAGGTTCTGGTCCTGATCCTCGTCTGTTGTACGTCTGCGTCTGCGCAGTGGACGAACGTCCCTCGATCGACGGTGCCGAGAACGGCTGACGGGAAGCCGAATCTCTCCGCGCCGGTTCCGCGACTGCCAGATGGAAAGCCGGATTTCTCGGGGATCTGGAATCCGCCGACCGGATACATCCGCAATCTGATGAAGGATTCGAAAGAAGAGGCGCCGTTTCAGCCGTGGGCCAAGGCGTTGTACGACGAGCGAGCCGCCGGCGTGCACTGGAAGGATGAGCCCGATGCGAACTGTCTGCCGCAGGGCGTCCCGAAGGTTCTGCTCGCGCCGGCACCGTGGCGAATCATCCAGACGCCTCGCATCGTGTTCTTCGTGCACGAAGCGTTCAATTTGTGGTGGCAGGCCTTCATGGACGGACGCCAGTTCGCACCGAGTCCCGACGTCACGCCGACGTGGCATGGCTATTCGACGGCCTCATGGGAAGGCGACACGCTCGTCATCGAGAGCCGTGGCTTCAACGGAAGGGTCTGGCTCGATCAGTTGGGGAAGCCGTCCACCGAAGCGCTGCACGTGACGACGCGTCTGGCGCGAAAGGACTTCGGACACATGAACATCGCCATCACCATCGACGATCCCAAGGCCTACACCCGGGCCTGGGGTGCGTCAATGGATGCGACGCTGCTTCCCGACACCGAGCTGATGGAGTTCATCTGTCTCGAGAACGAGAAGGACACGAGGAAGAAGTAGCCTCAGACCCTGGCTCGCGGTCGTCCGCGCGGCTTCTTCGGCGGCTTGTCCAGCGCTTTCAGGAGGATGTCCGCGGCGACAGCGGCACCGTTCGTCTCCGGCTTCTTCTTGAGTTTCGGCTGCGCCAGCAGCTTGTCGAGGTGCGTCTCCCACTTGCCGGCGAAGAGGTCATCGTGGGAAATCTGCGCCGAGCGCAGATACTTCGGCATCTCCTCGACGATCACATCGTACTCAGGGAAGTGACCGCGCGGCGTGTAGAGGATGGCCGCGTCATTCGCGATGCATTCCGAGACGATGCCGTAACCAGGCTTGGTGACGACCGCTTCGGCGGCGCCCACCAGATCCTCGTACCGCAGGCCGATGCCGTACATGGCCTCTTCGTTGATCGTGATGAGCGACCCTTTTCGCTCTGCGGCCGGCGCATTTTTCTGCGCCCGCCCGAGCGGTGCGGTCACCGCGGTGATCACGGTGTACTTCTTGAACTTCGAGATCACCTCGGAGTCGACTCCCGAGAGGCCGAGTCCGCCGAACGACGACAGGATGATCGGCTTGTCGCCCGGCAGCTTGAGCAGCTTGCAGACTTCGTCGCGCGAGCGCGAGGCATGCCTCGCCACGAACGGGATATCTCTGACGTTCGAGAAGCTCTCGAAGCCGCCCGACATCGGCAGACGCAGCGCCATCGATGCCTTCGAGTAGGCACCGCGGATCGCCGGCAGGAGCGACGGTGCGAGCCGCACGCGCGGGTAGTCCGCGTAGATCCAATCCCACGTGAAGTTGCCGAGGCCGATCGACGGGATGCCCGCCGATGCGCCCACCGCGAACGCCAACGGCGGGATGTCGCCAACGATGATCCCGGCGCCGAGCTCTCGGAGGGCGCGCGTCTCGCTGGCCGCGCGCGTCACGAGATCGCTGTGGAATGACGCCGCGCGTCGAATGCTGTCGGCTTCATCGAGCGTCAACGCGTCCACCTGCACGACACCGGTGTCGCATTCGAGCGTGCTGTAGGTGACTTTGCCCTTGACCGTCAGGTCGAAGAGCCATCGCGGGGCCGACGTCCGCACGCCGACTCGCGTTTCAGGACGCTGCGCCAGGATGGCATTGATGACCTCGATCGAGCGCGAGGCGTGACCGAATCCGTGACCGGAGATGTAGAAGACGATCGCTTGTGCCAATGTGGACGGGCCTACAGGTGCGGTTGAGAGGGCGTCTCCGCTGGAGTCGCCCAGTGAGTGGTCTCCGGTGCCTGATCCGTCGACAGCGCGGTGGCGATCACCTGCTCCAGCGTTTCGACCGGCACAAACCTCATGTCTCGACGAATCTCCTCAGGCAGTTCCGCCAGATCTGGTTCGTTCAGCGCCGGCAGAATCACCGTCTTGATCCCGGAACGCCGGGCCGCCATCGTCTTCTCCCGGATACCCCCGACCGGCAGCACCAGCCCCGAGAGCGTGATTTCTCCCGTCATCGCCACATCCTGACGGACCGGGATTTTTCGAGCGGCCGACAGGATTGCCGTGGCCATGGTCACGCCCGCCGATGGTCCGTCCTTCGGGATCGCCCCCGCGGGCACGTGGATATGCAGGTCCTGTCTCGCGAGGAATTCCGAAGAAATTCCCAACGCGGCGGCGTTCGCCCGGATGTGGCTCAAGGCGGCGCGGGCAGACTCCTGCATCACGTTTCCGAGCTGGCCCGTGAGAATAATGTTCTGGTTTCCGCCTGGAAGCAAGGTCGCTTCGACAAAAAGCACATCCCCGCCGGTTTCGGTCCAGGCCAGACCGGTGGCAACGCCGGGTCTGGATGTCCTGAACGCCGCTTCCTTCTTGAACCGCGCCGGCCCGAGGTAGTCATCGACCTGGTCCTGGTCGACGACGGTGACCGGCTGCTCTCCACCGTCGGGTGGGCGGGTGGCGACCCGTGCGGCGACCTTGCGACAAATGGCCCCGAACTGTCGTTCGAGGTTCCGGACGCCCGCCTCGCGCGTGTACTCCGCGATGATGACCCGGATTGCGGCGTCGGTAATCTCCATCGAGCCTGCGGGCAGCCCGTGTTCGTTCATCTGCCGTGGCAGCAGGTATTTGCGCGCGATGTGCAGCTTCTCGTCCTCGCTGTAGCCGGCCAGCGCGATGATCTCCATGCGATCGAGGAGTGCCGGGTGGACCGTGCCGAGCTGATTGGCGGTCGCGATGAACAGCACCTTCGACAGATCGACCGGTACCTCGAGGTAGTGATCGCGAAACGAGTGGTTCTGTGCCGGGTCGAGCACCTCGAGCAGCGCCGCGGCCGGGTCGCCTTGGAAGCCCGCTGACACTTTGTCGATCTCATCCAGCATGAAGACCGGATTCATCGATTCTGCCTGCTTCAGCGCCTGGACGATGCGGCCAGGAATCGCGCCGATGTAGGTCCTGCGATGCCCGCGGATTTCGGCTTCATCGCGCACGCCGCCGAGCGACAGCCTGACGAACTTGCGCGACATCGCTCGCGCGATGGATTGGCCAAGCGAGGTCTTACCGACGCCAGGCGGTCCGACGAAGCAGAGGATGGGGCCCTTCATGTCCCCTTTGAGCTTGCGGACCGCCAGGTGCTCGACGATGCGATCCTTGACCTTGTCGAGATCGTAGTGATCCTCGTCGAGCACCTTGCGGGCCTCGACCGGATCGATGCGATCTTCGGTCGTCACCGACCAGGGTACGTCGAGGACCCAGTCGATGTAGGTTCGCAGCATCTGGTACTCGGGGGACGCCGCGTTCATCCGTTCGAGGCGATCGACCTCGCGCATCGTGACGGTGTGCACCGACTCCGGCAGCTTTGCGTCCTCGACTTTCTTGCGCAGTTCGGCGAGCTCGTTGCCTTCTCCCTCTCCGAGCTCCTGTTGGATCGCCTTCAGCTGCTGCCGCAGGAAATACTGACGCTGCGCATCGGTCATCTCCTGCTGCGCCTTCGACTCGATCTTGCCTTTGAGCTCCAGCAGTTCGACCTCGCGCCCGATCGCGACGGCGACCGCATCGAGCTTCTTGACGAGATCGTTTTCCTCGAGGAGCGCCTGCTTGTCCTCGGCCTTCATGTCGATGAGCGTGGCGAGAATGTACGAGAGACGCAGCGGGTCGTCGATGTTCATGACGACGCCGCGCAGCTCCTCGGAGAGTCCGGTGGAGAGCGACAGCGCGCGATCAATCAGGTCCTGGATCCGGCGGACGTGCGCATCGACCTCGATTGATCGCGACCAGGTTTCTGGCAGCGGCGTGATCTGCGCTCGCAGCGACGTGCCGGCTCGCGAGTACGACTCGGCACGCACGCGCGCGACGCCTTCCACGATGATGTTGAGACCAGTGGCGGCCTTCGCCATCTGACGGATGATGCCGACGCATCCGACCCTCTTCAGATTCCCCGGTCCGGGATCATCGGTGTCGTCGTCCTGAAGGACGAGCAGGATCAGGCGATCGGTCGCGAGGGCGCGATTGACGCTTTCGATCGACACCGGTCGATTGACGGCGAGCGGCTGTAGCGTGAGAGGAAACAGCACCGTTCGCCGGAGCGGCAGAACGGGAAGCTCCGACGGAAGCGTCGGCGAAGGCGACGGAGTCTCGGCCAAGACTCCCTTCATCTTATCAGCGGCTCACACGAGCAGGGGCCCGCGGACGCGGGGGCGCCCAGGTATTCGTAGTGTCCGGCTTCAGCCGGACGTGTCAGACGTAGTGTCCGGCTTTAGACGGACCTGCAAACGATGTACGCTTCTTGCGTGGATGAGCGCCAGTTCTTCAGCGAGAAGCCCGAGCAGCGGTCCGCCAGATTTCAATGCCCCCGCTGCCGCCGCACCAACGATTATTCCATTCGATGGATGCGCCGAACGAAAAAGCCGCAGATTCCATCCGGCGCAAACGACCGCGATCGCGCGTTGTTTGCCAAGTCGAAAGATCACTTGATCCGGGTCGACGATGACGTGACGTGCAAGACGTGCGGAAAGCGATTCGAGATTCCGTCACATCGCGCGCTCATTTTCCTCGAGGAGCTCGAAGGGTTGCCGCAGGAAGATTACGACGAGTGACGGTGTAGGCCGGGTCTTGCTTTGTAGACCCGGCGTCATGTCGTTCGCGGTAGCTCAATAGATCCCAGGCACGACCCGAAAACGCACCTTCCGCTTGTAACGTTCGTACGCCCCTGCTGTCGATGCCACCAACGAACGCTCTTCGAAGGGGATCGCGATGAGCACGTATGCCGAGCTCACGACGGCGAACACGAACTGCGTCAGTGTCATCGTCGGCATCGCAAAGACGGTCAGGAACCAGCCCGTATAAATTGGATGACGCACGAGGCCGTAGAGTCCCGTCGATTTGAAGCCGTCAGTTCGAGCGCTCTTCGACGCCGGGTAGATCTGACTGACGCCTGACAGCACCCAGATGTCGATCGCAGCGGCGCTCGCGATCGAGAGCACGATGCCTGCGATGTGAACGATACGCAACAGCAGGACAGCCGGCTGGCTGGAGACCTCCCACATCACGCCGGGAATCGGATTCCACCACGCGCACACCAGAATCAGGAGCACGCTCGATACCCAGACGTAGATCGATCGCTCCAGCGAGCGAACCGCGTGTCCGATCCGATCGCGCAGGCCCGAGCGCGCGAAAAGGCTGTGATGGAGGGCGAAGATGGAGAAGAGGATGACGTTCCAGACGATAGGGACGAGGTAGCTCTCGCCGGTCGCCGCTACGCCGTAAGTGATGTCATAGCTGAACAGAAAGAAGCTCAGCGAGGCGACGAACGCCGCCGCACCGCCCCATGCGCAGGCCTGTGCAGTCGCGCTTGGTGCGTGGATGAGATCGTCCACGGCCAGTATTATAGTGACCCCATGGCGCTTAACGGGGCGTCTCGCGTCGTGATCTCTGGTATCGGTGTCGTTTCTCCGTTCGGTGTCGGTCGAGATCGCTTCTGGCAACGCATCAGCAACGGCTGTAGCGGAACCAAGGCCATCACGGAGTTCGACGTCTCGACCTACCCGTGTCAGGTCGCGGCATCGGTCCCGCCGGTCTCGATCGCTGATGCGCTTGAACTCGACGGCGATGGGGATCACAACGGACGCGCTGATCCGAAGCGCTACTCACGAGCTGCGCTCTTCGGCGTCGTCGCCGCACGGGAAGCGTGGCGCGATGCGGGGCTGCGGGCCGGCGAGTCTGGTGCCGGTGTCCTCATCGGCAGTGGCGGCGGCGGCATCGATGTCGGCGAGAAGCAGTACGAGGACTTCTTCGTCGCCGGCGGGCGCCACGTGACGCCGTACGCGATCGCCGTGGGCATCTGCGGGATGGTCTCGAGCGAGATCTCGATCTCGCTCGGCCTGCGCGGCATGAGTCACGTGCTCTCGTGCGGCTGCACGAGTTCGACCGACGCCATCGGATATGCCTCGTCCCTCATCCGGTCGGGGGAATACGAGGTGTTGCTCTCCGGTGGTACCGATGGTTGCGTGCTCCCGGGAATGATCTTCGGCTTCTCGCGCATGCGTGCCGTCTCGACTCGCTACAACGATCGACCGGAGACGGCGTCACGGCCCTTCGACCGCGGGCGCGATGGATTCGTGCTCGGCGAGGGGGCGTGGATGCTCGTCCTCGAGCGTGAAGATCGCGCACGCGCGCGCGGCGCGCGCATCTACGCCCGCATCGAAGGCTACGCGTCGACGTGCGACGCCTATCACCGGGTGCAGATGGATCCTGACGGGGCCGAGATCGTCCGATGCCTGGAGATGGCACTCGATAAAGCCGGCCGCGCACCCGGCGAGATCGGATACATCAACTATCACGGCACGTCGACACAGTTGAACGACGCGATCGAAGCCAGATGTGTTCGTCGCCTCTTCGGCCGCCATGCCGACGATGTGCCGGGTTCTTCGACCAAGTCGATGATCGGCCATCCGCAGGGCGCGAGTGGTGCGGCCGGTGTCGCAGCGACGGCGCTGGCGATGACGCACGGCGTGCTTCCGCCGACGATCAACCTCGACGATCGCGATCCCGCCTGCGAGATGGACTTCATTCCTCACGTGTCGCGCCCGGCCGATGTCGAAGTGGCCCTCTGCAACTGTCTCGGCTTCGGCTCCAAGAACAGCGCGCTCGTGCTCGGTCGCGCCCGGTAACACCAATGGACAACGCCGGCCAGCTCGACGCGCTCGTCGTCGGCGCAGGCCCCGCGGGCAGCATCGCGGCGCTCGTGCTCGCCCGAGCCGGCGTACGAGTACGTCTGATCGATCGCGCCAGGTTTCCACGCGACAAGCTGTGCGGCGACACGCTGAATCCCGGAGCGCTCTCGATCCTCGATCGACTCGGCGTCGGCGCGTCGGTACGCGCGCGATCGTGTCCGGTGACCGGAATGACCGTCACGGGTCCCGGCGCCCGTGTCGCAGCAGACTATCCACACGGCTTGTGCGGCGTCTCGATGACGCGCCGCGATCTCGACCACATCCTCCTCGCAGCGGCGGTCGCGTCGGGCGCGCAGTTCGAAGATGGTCTCACCGTTCGCGAACCGATCGTCGACGATGGCGGACGCGTGGCGGGCGTGCGTCTGGCGTCCGCGCAGGGTGAGTATGCGATCGGCGCCCGCATCGTCATCGGCGCAGACGGCCGCGGTTCTCGTCTGGCTTCGCATCTGAAGCTCGCGTCGTACGCAGCGCAGCCGCGTCGCTGGGCGTTTGGCGCCTATTACACGGACGTTGCAGGGATGACCGCGCACGGCGAGATGCACATCAGACGCGGTGGATATATCGGCGTTGCGCCGCTGCCGGGCGGCATGACCAATGTGTCGGTCGTCCGCGACGATCGACACCTGCCGGCGCGGCATACCGATCAGCAGGCGTTCGTTCGACACGCGCTTGCTGAGGATCGCGAGCTGCGAGATCGATTTGCCGCGGCGACCTGCGTGTCACGTGTGGCGGTCCTGGGTCCGCTGGCCGTTGACGCACGAGGATCTGGCGCACCCGGACTGCTCCTCGCTGGTGACGCCGCAGGCTTCGTCGATCCGATGACGGGCGATGGTCTTCGGTTCGCTCTGCGCGGCGGTGAACTGGCCGCCGAGGCGGCGCTCGAAGAGCTCGCGTCGCGCCGGCCCGCGTGCGACGCGCTTCACGCCAGGCGCGCGCGAGAGTTCGCCGCGAAGTGGCGGATCAACCGGGCCCTGCGAGCGATCGTCGGTTCTTCGTGGGCCCTGGAAGTGGCGGCGATGTTGTCGCACCGGTGGACGAAACCGGTGGAGTATCTGATCGGCGTCGCGGGGGATATCGATCTGGTGAGAGGAAACGGAGGGCATGGAGGGAAGAACGGATTAACAGGAGACACGGAGTAACGGAGATCAAATGGCGAACTCCGTTCGTCCTCCGTTTCTCCGTTCCTCCTGTTAATCCGTTCCCTCCGTGCCCTCCGTTTCCTAGGATACGAGAGATGCTTCCACTCATATCGCTGATCGCAATCCTGATCATGATGCTTGGCGAGCTCTGGCTGTCCCGCTCGAACGAGGGGTGGATGCTTGCGCACGGCGCGTCGGCTCCACCCGATCCCGTGTACGGGACGATGCGATGGGCGTATCCGATCGCGTTCGTGGCGATGGCGGCCGAAGGGATCGTGATGGACCGACCGATCGGCACCCCGGCTGTTGCCGGTGCGGTGCTGCTCGTGACCGCCAAGGTGCTGAAGTTCTGGGCGATCGCGTCGCTCGGACGACGCTGGACGTATAAGGTGTTCGTGCTGCACGGCGCTCCACTCGTCGCGAGCGGACCGTACCGTTTCATGCGCCACCCGAATTATGTTGCTGTGATTGGCGAGCTCGTCGCGATGGCACTGCTGAGCAGCGCACGCGTGACCGGACCACTGTCGGTGATCGGCTTTGGGGTCCTGCTCGTCCGTCGAATTGCTGCGGAAGAGCAGGCCCTGGGACTGCGGGCGCGCGCGTAAACTATACTCACGACAATCGGATGGTTCCTCAATCCATCGCCCGTCGCTTTCCCCTCGCGCTCCGCTTCGTCGCGGTCTGCGCGTTGATTCTCCAGACCGGGACGCCGCCGTCTGCGCAAAGCAGAGCCGGTGCAGCACCGGCGACTCCTGCCGATGCGGCTGCACATGCGCTCGCTCAGGGGCAATTCGATGAGGTCGATCGATTGCTGCGCAACGCCACCGACGCACGCTCGGTGGCGATTCGCGCTCGGGCAGATATCGAACGCGGCCGGTATGCCGAGGCCGAGAAACAGCTGACCGGACCCGCCGCCGCACAGCCAACCGGCGACGCGGCACTCGAGCTTGGATTGCTGCGCCTTCAGCTCGGGCGACGGGATGAGGGGCGACGCATCCTCGACCTGATCGTCGAGCGTTCGCAACCTCGCACCGCGGCGGATTATCTGCGTGTGGGGCTGGCCGCCCGCGCGCTGGGGCAGTCGCAGGACGCGAACGCGTTCTTCCGGAGCGGCAACAAGGTCGCGCCGCAGGATGTTCCCCTCAATACTGCCTGGGGCAGATTGTTCCTCGACAAGTACGATCCCAAGAACGCGTTGCAGTCGCTTCAGGACGCGCTCAAGGCCGACGAGAACTATCTCCCTGCCGTCGTCGCCTACGCGGAGTTGATGCTCGGCGAGAACCCGCCGAATGCGAAGCAGGCGCTCGAGCGCGCACTCAAGATCAATCCCGACTATGCACCGGCGCATCTGTTGAACGCAGAGGTCCTGCTGGACGAGCGCAAGCGGGATGAGGCCAAGGACGAGATCAAGAAGGCGCTCTCGGTCAATCCCAACAGCCTCGAGGCGCGGTCTCTGTCGGCAGCCATCGCGTTCCTCGAGGGGCGCACGCAGGCGATGGACGAGGAGATCAAAGGCATCCTCGTCATCAACCCACGCTACGGCGAGGTCTATCGCGTGATCGGCGATCACGCTGCGCGCAATTACCGGTTCGACGAGGCGGCCACGCTGGTCAAGCGGTCGCTCGAGATCGACAACCAGAATACGGAGGCCTACGCCGATCTCGGCCGGCACCTGCTGCGGACTGGAGATGAGCCGGCCGCGAGATCGGCGCTCGAGCGTGCCTTCAAGGACGACCCGCTGGATGTCGTCTCGTACAACCTGCTCACGATGATGGACAAGCTCGAGACGTTCCAGACCGTCACCGACGGCAACATCATCATGCGCTTCGCCCCCGAAGAGATCGGAGTGATGAAGGAGCAGGCGATCCCGCTCGCGAAGGAAGCATTGGCGACGCTCGCCAAGCGATATGGCGTCACGGTGAACGGTCCGATCCTGATCGAGATGTTTCCCGTCCACGACGACTTCGCCGTGCGCAACGTGGGGCTGCCCGGCATGATCGGCGCGCTCGGCGCGTGCTTCGGCCGCGTAGTGACGCTCGACTCGCCGCGTGCGCGGCCGCCTGGTGACTTCAACTGGGGCGCAACGTTGTGGCACGAGCTGGCGCACGTCGTCACGCTGCAGATGTCGAAGAACCGTGTGCCGCGGTGGCTCACCGAAGGAATCTCGGTGTGGGAGGAGAAGCGCGCGCGCCCCGAGTGGGGGCGTGAGATGGAGCTGTCCTTCGCGCACGCGCTGAACGAAGGCAAGATCCTGAAGCTCGACGTGCTCAATGAAGGCTTCCAGGATCCGAAGATGATCTCGCTCGCCTACTACGAGGCCTCGCTCGTGGTCGAGCATCTGGTGAACACCTACGGTGAGCCGAAGCTCCACGCGCTGCTGCGCGCTTATGGTGAAGGGCTCGAGACCGAGGCCGCGCTCAAAGAGGCGGTTGGGGTATCGGTCGCGCAGCTGCAGACGTCGTTCGACGCGAGCCTGGACAAACAGTACGCCTCGATTCGGGCTGCGTTGAAGACACCCGAGATCAAAGGCAAGCCGTCGGTCGAGGAGCTGCAGAAGCTTGCGGCAGCCGACCCGGGCAGCTTCGCGATTCAGATGCGGCTTGCCGAAGCGCTGCGCCAGCGCAAGGACAACGCCGGCGCGATCGCTGCGCTCGAGCGTGCGGCGAAACTGATTCCTGCCGCCAACGGCGACAACAATCCGAACAAGCTGATCGCGTCGATCGCGCTCGAGCAGAAGGATACGGCGCGGGCGATTCGCGCGCTCGAGGACGTGATCAAGGTCGATCATTCCGACGTCGAGTCGGCGCGGAAGCTCGCCGAGCTGGTCGCCCCGCTCAAAGACGACGCCCGTGCCGAGGACGCATACCGCCGGCTGGTCGCGATCGATCCCTTCGACGTGCAGGGGGAGACCGCGCTCGGCAAGCTGGCGCTGAAGAAGAAGGACACGAAGACGGCGATTCAGGCGTTCCGCAGTGCCCTCGCCAACAATCCACCCGATCGCGCCGAGGCGTTTGCCGATCTCGCCGATGCCTACGTCATGGCGGGCGAATGGGCGGAGGCGAAGCGACAGACGCTTGCCGCGCTCGAGATTGCGCCGTCGTTCGAGCGCGCGCAGGACTTGCTGCTCAAGATCGCCGAGCACCAGTAGTCTTCGGTTTCTCCTGTCTTGGGTCCTGCCGGAGACCGTAGACTGAAGATCGAAGACAGACCATGATCCCGCTTCGCGACGTCATCCCCTCACGCACGACGCCGTACGTCACGATTTCCCTCGTCGTCCTCAACGTGCTCGTGTTCGTCTATCAGCTGTCGCTGGGCGAGTATTTCGGCCAGCAGTTCGTGTACGAGTTCGGCCTCGTGCCGGCAATGTTCTCCTGGACGTCGGTGCTGTCGTCGATGTTCCTGCATGGCGGCTTTCTGCATGTCGGCGGCAACATGCTGTACCTCTGGATCTTCGGCGACAACGTCGAAGATCGCATGGGGCACGGACGCTTCCTGGCGTTCTACCTGCTCTGTGGCGTGGCGGCGGCGCTGGCGCAGACGATCACCGCGCCCGATTCACCGGTACCGATGGTCGGCGCAAGCGGCGCGATCGCCGGCGTCATGGGGGCGTACTTCATCCTGTATCCGCACTCGCGAATCGTGACGCTCGTGACGCTGCTGTTCTTCTGGCAGGTCATGGAGATCCCCGCGATCATGTTTCTCGGCGTCTGGTTCGTGATGCAGTTCCTGAGCGGCATGGGATCGATTGCGAACACGGGCCACGGCGCGACCGGCGGCATCGCGTTCTGGGCGCACATCGCCGGATTCGCCGCCGGCGCGATCGGCGTGTGGATATTCAGACGTCCCGAACGCCAGCGCGTCGAGTGGTGGAACGAATTGGATTGAGGGAGGTAACGGAGGATACGGAGAGAACGGATTAACAGGAGCAACGGAAGGAACGGAGGGTAAACGGAGACGCCGCGGATACCGTCACCCGCCGATACTCTGAGCACTTGTGGACGGCGGGTGGCGGCATCCGCGGCGAACCCCGTTCGTCCTCCGTTTCTCCGTTCCTCCTGTTGATCCGTTTCCTCCGCAATCTCCGTTACCTCCAGGCAGGAGCACCCCCATTGAAGTGCCGATTCTGTGGAACTGAGATCGCCGAGAAGGCGCTCATCTGTTATCGCTGCGGCCGCGCGACGAGCGATCCGGTGGTTGCACCGCCCGCAACCGGGTCGCTCTTTGCGCGCCGGCGTCGATCGAAGATGCCGTATGTGATCGCGGTGATCGTCCTCATCGTCCTGGCGGCGATCGCCTGGTTCATGCTCGGAGTGGCGCCGCGCGCGTTGAGAGTCGTCGATCGGCAGGGACCTATAATGAACGTGTGGGTATCCGCCTCGTCCTCGCCAGCCTGCTGGCAGCGGCCGTCGTCTTCCTCGCCGTCCAGGATCGCGAGATGGGCGTCGGCGCCGGACAATACGTGGCCGCGCAGCGCGCCGCGCTTGCCGGGCGCGGACCTGCCGTCAGCGTAGACGAGGTGATGGCGCCGGCGGTGCGCCATTCCGTACGGCTCGGACTGATATGGGGCGGTCTCGTCGGCGCCGTCGGCCTTGCGGGCACCGCGGTCGTCATACGGAGGTCACGGCGTGGATGACCTCATCTTCGATTGGAATCTCGACGCGCCGTTACCGAAGCCCCCGATCGTTCAGCTGAACGACGAGACGCTCCGCGACGGCCTGCAGTCGCCCTCGGTGCGCGCGCCGTCGATCGATCAGAAGCTCCGGATCCTTCATCTCCTCGATCGCATCGGCATCGACACCGCCGACATCGGTCTGCCGGGCGCCGGATCCCATGTGGTGCGAGACGTCGAACGGCTCGCGCTCGAAATCGTCGACTGCCGTTTGAAAGTGCAGGCCAACTGCGCTGCGCGCACGCTCGTGGCTGACATCCAGCCGATCGCCGATATCGTGCAACGGACCGGGCTTCCGATCGAAGTCGGCTGTTTCATCGGGTCGAGCCCAATCCGCCTCTACGCCGAAGACTGGACGGTCGACTACCTGCAGCGCTGCACCGAAGAAGCCGTCAGCTTCGGTGTACGTCAGGGCTTGAAAGTGATGTACGTCACGGAAGATACGACGCGGTCGAACCCGGAGACGCTGCGCCGACTGTTCGAGGCGGCGATCAACTCAGGCGCTCACCGCGTCTGCATCGCGGATACCGTCGGGCACGCGACGCCCGCAGGGGCGCGAGCGGTGGTGCGATTCGTCAGGCGCATGATCGAAGAGATGGGCGCCGACGTGGGCATCGACTGGCACGGCCATCGCGATCGCGACATGGGAACGATCAACAGCCTCGCCGCGCTCGAAGCCGGCGCGAGCCGCGTGCACGGCACGATGCTCGGCATCGGCGAGCGGGTCGGCAATACCCCGATGGATCTGCTGATGGTGAACCTCGTGCTCATGGGCTGGATCGAGCGCGACCTCACGCACCTGAACGATCTGGTGCAGACCGTGTCGGACGCGACCGGCGAGCCGATACCGGACAACTACCCGGTGTTCGGACGCGATGCGTTTCGTACTGCCACCGGTGTGCATGCCGCCGCCGTCGTCAAAGCCTTTCACAAGAGCGATCCCGATATCGCCGACACCGTGTACTCGGGAGTACCAGCCAGACTCGTCGGCCGTTCGCAGCAGATCGAGATCGGCCCGATGTCGGGGAAATCGAACGTCGTCTTCTGGCTCGAGCGTCGGGGCATTCCGGCCGACGAGGAACTGATCGAGCGGATCTTCCGACGCGCCAAGGCGTCGCGCACCGTGCTGACGGAGGACGAGGTCCTCAGAGAGTGCCGTGCAAGTGGAAGACGTGGAAACGTGGAAGAAGTGGAAGAAGTAGAAGTAGGGAAGTTCCGGAAGTCGGGAAGTACTCCCGAGTGAT
>DATFRP010000195.1:0-6310 GCA_035263125.1 Vicinamibacterales bacterium | reverse complement strand
CGTGCTCCGTGGCGCGGGCGCTACGCTGGCGCTTCCGCTCCTCGACGCCATGATCCCCGCGGCGACGGCGCTGGCGCAGACGGCGGCGGTGCCGAGGATGCGCATGGGGTTCTTCTATATTCCTCATGGCGCGATCATGGGCAACACGGCGCACGGGCCCGAGTGGGACCGCTGGACGCCGAGCGGCGCCGGCGCCGACTTCAAATTGAGCCCCATCCTCAAGGCGCTCGAGCCGCACAAGCGCTACGTCACGTCGTTCGGAAATCTCCAGAATCAGGCGATGGTGGGTGGCGTGCACAGCCTCGCGCCGGCCACGTGGCTGAGCGGCGTGCATCCCGACAAGTCGTCGCGCAGCGCGAGCATGTCGGCGACGCTCGATCAGGTGGTGGCGAAGCACATCGGGCAGAACACGACGCTGCCGTCGCTGGAGGTCGCGTCGGAGACCACCCAGCAGGCCGCCGCGTGCAGCGGAACGGCGTGCTTCTACAACACGACGCTCTCGTTCCGCGATGCGCATTCGCCGCTGCCGATGGAGTACAACCCGCGGAAGGTCTTCATTCAGCTGTTCGGTGAAGGCGACACGCCCCAGGAGCGGACGGCCATCTCTGATCAGACGAAGAGCCTGCTCGATCGTGTCCGCGAGCGCCTCAACGCGCTGCGACGCGACCTCGGTGCCGGCGATCGCGCGGTGCTCGACAACTACGTCGAGACGGTGCGCGAGATCGAGCGCCGCGTCCAACTGGCGTCGAGCCACGATCTGTCAGGCATCGATGTGCCAGAGGCGCCGATCGGAGAGCTCAATACGTTCGCCTCTCAAGTCGATCTGATGTTCGATCTGATCGCGCTGGCGTATCAGGCGGATCTGACGCGCGTGGCCTCGTACATCATGGTGGCCGAGGGCACCAACCGCACCTACAACCACATCGACGTCTCGGATTCCTTCCACCCCGTGTCGCATCATGCGAACGATCTGACGCGCCTCGAGAAGCTGGTCAAGATCCAGACCTGGCACCTGGAGCGGTTTGCCGCGTTCGTCGGCAAGCTCGCCAAGGTGCCCGACGGCGACGGCACGCTGCTGGATCACGCGATGTTCCTGTACGGCTCGAACATGTCCAACAGCGATCGCCACAACGGGCATCCGCTACCGACCATCCTGGTGGGCGGCGGAAACGGCGCGCTCAAGGGCAGCCAGCACCTCGACCTGCGCGAACCGACGCCGATCGCCAATCTGCATCTGACGATCCTCGACAAGATCAACGCGAAGCAGGATTCGTTCGGCGACAGCACGGGCATCATTTCGGGCGTCTAGTTTCTCCTCCGCTCGCAGGTGTCGAGAGGCCCCGGCGATGTGGCGCGTTGCGAAGACGCGCGCGTCTGAGCGCATCGTCCCGGCGCATTGGCAGAATCTGCGATCGTCGACGGTCTTCCTGATCGCAGGCTTTGCCATGCGCGCCCTGGCCACGAACGAAAACCCTCACGATTCGACGTGAACGCCGCGGAACCGCGTCTTGCACCAGGAGCCTCGTTGAGACGATCGGCATGGGTGCAGAAACGCAGGTGACGTATGAATGCAAATGTCAATCGGCGGATGTTCGTGCGCTCCGTTGCGGCGGGTGTGCCGGTTCTTGCTGGAACGGCGTACGGCCTCGCCGTTGCCTCGCCGTCGCAGCATGAACACGACCGTGACGGCTCTGGAGACTTCGATCCGGTATTCGACCACGTCGTCCGGGAGATCGCGTCGGTGATCGATCTCACGCGGCAGCGGGGCTTCGCGGGCGGGGATGCCCGGGCGATTGCCGCGCAACTCCGCTTTGCAGTCGTCCACGGGGCGCAGATTGGCATCGATGGGGCGGCGAAGAAGGTGATGCGAAGCCCCTACGGAGCGTCGTTGAAGCTCGAGGTCGATAGCGCCAAGGTGAAGGCCCAGCTGAAACGCTATGGCGTCGACGTCGACGATCGCTGGTTCCAGTCCGCCCGGCTCGATGACACCATTCGACGCAAGGCACTCGAGGTTCTCACCAACGACGGCGTAACTGGAGCTTTGTCCCATGCCGCCGGCATCCTCGAGCGCATGGGCACGTCGATTGACCGGGTGCAGCTCGGGCCTGTGCGCCGGGTCCAAATCGATTCTTTCGTCTGCTGGCCGCTGCTGGTCGAGATCGAAGTGTTCGCCGCAGAGGCCGCCGCGGTCTGCGCGGCCAGCTCCGTCGAGCCTGGTCTCGAGGTGGCATGCGCGACGATGCAGGCGACGGTTTCGGTGTTGTTGGCGATCTATTACACGTACTGTCACTAGCGGGAACGTGATGTCGGCGGGATGCTCGGGTGACTTCGAGAAACCGTTCGGTGCGGTTATCGGGGAAGTGAAGCGGCACGATCGTCGTCACCCGGGCGCCGTCCCGCGAACCAATCCTCGCCTGCGATCGTGCTATAAGCAGCAGGAGCCAAGGGGATGGACACGATGAAGACGACGGTCGCCATTGCCATTTCTGCTGTTCTGCTCACTGCGTCCGCCGCGTCCGCTCAGGGCGCCGCGTGCGACAAGGCGTGTCTGTTGAGCACGGCCGACGCGTACCTCGCGGCGCTCGTTGCGCATGACCCGTCGAAGGCGCCGATGGCGCCCAACGCGAAGTTCACTGAACAGACGAAGGTGCTGACGATCGGCGCCGAAGGGCTGTGGAAGAGCGCGATCTCGGTGTCGACGACCTACAAGATCCCGGTGCCGGATCCGGTGAGCCAGCAGATCGGGGTGCTCGTCATGATGAAGGCGGCGGGCAGCGCCTTTCCCGCGGGACCACCGCGCGGCGGCGGCCCCGCACCCGATCCGAACGCGCCGGCCGACATTCAGCTCGCGCTGCGGTTGAAGGTGGTCGACCGCAAAGTTACCGAGGCCGAGCACGTCATCGCCCGCATCGTGGCGCCGAGTCAGCTCAACGCGCTGAAGACGCCACGCGCCGCCTTCTCGCGGACCGTGCCGGAGGCGCAGCGCAACCAGCGCAACATCCTGCTGCTCATCGGCAACGCGTATTACGATGCGCTCACGCAGAACAACGGCGAGCTTGCGCCGTTTGCCGCCGACTGCGGACGGCGCGAGAACGGCATGCACACCGCCGGCGTCGGACGCCCCGCCGACGCGCCGCCTCCTCTAGCCGGAACCGAAGACCTGCCGAACGACTGTGCCGGTCAGCTCACCTCACGCGCGATGAGCTACATCAACAGCATCGATCTGCGCCGCGTCACGATCGCCGACGAAGAGCACGGCCTGGTGTTCGGCCTGACGATGTTCCGGCATCCGATGGAACAGAAGACACTCACGGTCCTGAAGAAGGATGGATCAACCGGCGAGCGGCCGATGAACTTCGCCCCGTTCGATCTCGAAGCCGCCCACATCTTCAAGATCTACGGCGACCAGATTCACGAGATCGAGGCGATGGGCTTTACGCTGCCGCTCTACTCGAAGAACGGCTGGTATCCCTTTGTGAGGTGAGGCCTCAGGGCCCAGGCTCAGGGCTGTCTAAGGCCTCAGGCCTGAAGCCTTGCCCAGCCCTGGGCCCAGAGGCCTGAGCCCTGGGCCCTATCTATTTTCCTCGCGAACGCTGCATGCGGTCGTACGACTTCTCGTTCTCGAGACAGAACTCGTCGATGAGTTCGGTGTCGAGCTCGATGTTGTCCGTCATCGTGACCGTGAACGGTTTCGTGTAGTTCTTCGGATCGTCGATCGTGAGCTCGATTTCGAGCGTGCCGTAGTTCGGCCGGCGTATCCGTTCCGTCATCTTCGCCGCGTCGCTCATCGGGCTGCCGCCAGTGTCGATCCACAGGTTGTCGCGGAACCCCGCGGTCTGCACCACCAGCGTGTCGCCCTCCCAGTGCGCGGTGGAGTAGCCGTTCCACCCGGGCGTCGGGTCCTCGGGAAGCGGACGTCCATCGATGAAGATCTGCCGGTACATCGCGTTCACTTCGTAGAGCAGCACCAGCAGCTTCGGCGTGTGCACCGCTTTGGTGAGATGTGGGAGCGTCCAGTGCCGCGGCGGATTGTCGGGCAGGCAGCGCACGTGCGGATCGTCGCGGCTGTCATCGGCCCGCCGCCCTTTCGCCAGCGTGGCGGCCTCGGGCTTGTACGGCAGGCCGCCGGGCAGATTGCGCCCGAGGTTGCCGCCGAGCGGCGAGCCGCCGATCTCGGTGCCGCACGCGACGAACTGACCTGCGGCAGGATTGCAACGGAAGGGATTGCTGGCGTGCCAGATGCCGGAGAAGTCGGGCTTCCCGTCCGGCAGGCGCGGCGTGGGCGCGTTCAAATCTGGCTTGCCGTCGGCCTTCTTCGGCACGTCTGCCGTCGGATAGTGCAACCACTGGCCGGAGCCGAACGCCGGCGCACCGATGATCGCGACGAGGACGAACATGAGCACCCGCTTCGTCACCGTCGGCCGCTCGGCAGTGGACACTCCGGACATGAATCCTCCACTCCGATTAGACCGCGATGCGCCCGCATTTGTCATGCGCCTCAACTGGCACACTGAGTCCTGTCAGAACCCTTGATGGCTGGACCGCCGTCGAGCACGATCTTCAGCGACTTCCCGGCCAGTGCCTCCGACAGCTGAGACGCACTCGACGGGCCGTTCGCCGCAGCCACGAGCTTGCTGCCGATTTGCTCGGGTGTGAGCATCGTGTATTTGATGCGATGCATCTGCTCGCGTGGGTATCGTGTCGACACAGACTCTCCTCGATGATGCGAGCGTATCGTATCGCACCGCCATTAGAGGCAGCCCGCCGGATGACCTGTCTCCGGTCCTCCACGGGTTTCTCACAACTGCAGCAGATCTGAAGTCTCAGCTATCCCCTCGCATGCCCCCAACCGAAAACCGGGAAGTACACGCGGGGCGTGGACTCGTTTGTTTCAAGAGAGGTGTGATGTTCAATCTGAAGACATTTCTCGTCAAAGAGCGGGTCGGGGTTCTGAAGCTCGTGGATGTGTTCGATATCTACGACCCAGCTACCGGGGCGCAGGTCGGTATCGCGAAGGAAAACGTCAGCGTCGGCATGAAGCTGCTTCGACTCGTGATCAACAAACGGCTGCTGCCGACGGTGGTCGAAGTCAGCGAACGGGAAGGTGAGGCTGTCGTCCTCGCCATCCGTCGCGGTTTCAGCCTGCTGCGATCGCACGTCACGGTGACCGACGGTCTCGGCAGAGAGATCGGCCGCTTCAAAAGCAAGCTGTTCTCTCTCGGAGGCGGCTTCCATGTGCTGGACCCGATGGAGCAGCCCGTGGCGGAGATCAAGGGCGACTGGAAGGGATGGAACTTCCGGTTCCTCACACCGGATGGCAGCGAGATCGGGCGCGTCACCAAAAAGTGGGCTGGGCTCGGCAAGGAGCTCTTCACGTCAGCCGACAACTACGTGATCTCGCTGAGCGAGGCGCACACGATCAGGGCCGATGCGATGCCGCTGCTGCTCGCGGCCGGTCTCGCGATCGATACGATCTACAAAGAGAAGTAGCCACGGAGGGGCCACCTTCAGGTGGCCCATCCGTCTTTCAAAACAGGCGCCCAATCGCGATGTAGTACCGCCAGGCTCCATTGAAGGCGAAGCTGCCGCCGACGAGCATCGGGCCGATGAGCGTGTCGGCAATGGCGCCCGCGCTCACGTTGGTTTTGACCTGCAGGCGAGCGATGTCGTCGAAGGCCGATCCGTTCTCGACCCAGCCGCCCAGATAGATTGGCCCGCCCAGGAAATCGGGCAGGCGTGCGACGCGGCGCAGATAGCCGAGTGTGAGCACCGCGTAATTGTCGCCGCGAATCTCACCGAGGTCGTAGGCGCCGAGCCGCAGCGGTGTACCGAGCACGAACTGCTCGCTCGCGAGTGGATGTCCCCACGTCGTGCCGGCACCGCCCGACAGGAACGCGCGATGTTGCTGCCTCGGCGACCAGAAGATCGAGCCGCGGATTTCGGCCTGAGTGATCCCATCGTTCGTGCGCTCGGTTGAAAACCCCGGCGGCAGCGCCGGCGTGCGCAGGAGGTGTTGGATGCTGCCAATCGAGAGCACGCCTCGTGACGGCACGACCGGGCTGTCCTGCCCATCGTGACGCCACACGAGCCGCAGGCGTGTGTCCGGACCGTGCAGTTCGGGGAGGTCAGGACTGCCCGTGTCGAGACTGGTATTGAGCCGGCCGTAGTCGATGCCGACGCGTACGTCTTCCTCACGTCCGAGATTGGCCCCCACGTTGACGCCAACTGACGATCGGACCTCGCTGTAGCGTGCGACGACGACATCGTCGCTGACGAAATTGAGGATGCGTTGCGCGGAGCCTGCTGCAAG
>DATFRP010000194.1:0-6057 GCA_035263125.1 Vicinamibacterales bacterium | reverse complement strand
CGGGCCTGGCGTCGGCTCCCGGTTCGACGGCGTGGAAAATCGGGCCTTCCGGCGGTGGAGCTGACAGTGACGTCGTCGCCTTGGATGATTCACACGACAGCCAAGAATCGTGTCGATAACCAGCTGGCCGGTGCGCTGGTGTTGAATCACCGGCGACGGCGCTCGCTACGCCTCCAGACCCGATTTACTCTCTTCGCTCCTCACGCCGCAAACAGGTCGCCGACCCCAGGCCCACCCGGTGAGCCGCCGCACACCCCGCCACGCGACGGCGGTGTGGCTGCGGCGGAGCGACTGTTCGCGCCGCGATCAGCGAAGAAAGTAAAACGGCTGGGGGAGCGGACCCATCGGCGACGGCGGTGATTCGCCACGGACGCACCGGCCAGCTCGTTATCGACACGATTGTTCACGGTCGCGCGGATCAGGATCAGCCGTCGCCGGCAGCGTCAGCACCCTGCGCGGACGAGCCGTTTTTCCGCGGCGTCGAACCGGAGCGAGGCCGCAGCCACACCGTCGTCGCTTGGCTCCCGTGCGGCGCAGAGTCGAGGCTAAGGACACCCGCCGAATTGTTTATACACGTGTATAATTGAGCCATGGACCCCATCCACGAGCAGGTCCTGGGAGCCGCCAACGCAATCGCCTCGCCTGACGGACGGTTCCGGATCGCCGACGTTCCCGCGCTGCTGCCCCACTTGAATGCGGCGACCGTCCGTACCCATGTGGCCAGCCGCTGCTGCGCGAACGCGCCGTCCAACCACCAGTCACGGTACCGATATTTCCGGGCCGTGCGGCGGGGCGTGTATCGCATCGAGCCGGCCTTTCGTCGTCGATCCCGACGACATTCGCGTCAACGGCCCTCACAGGAGCAGATCCTCGCGTCTCTCGACAGCGGCGTCGATCCGACGCTCATCACGACATCGCTGGCGATGACACCAACCGAGCGTCTCGACACCATGCGTGGCGCGGCGCTCTCACTCGAGTCGCTTCGACGCCCGTGATTCCCGATTACCGGGCAATCGTCGACACCCTCGACCGGCACGACGTCGACTTCGTCATCGTCGGAGCCGTGGCGCTCGTGCTTCACGGCTCCCCGCGGGTCACACGCGACCTGGACGTCTGTTACTCGAGAGAACCCGCCAACCTCGAACGCCTCGCACGCGCCGTGAAACCGTTCGCTCCGACCCTGCGCGGGGCACCGAAGGATCTGCCGTTCGCCCTCGACGCGGCCACGCTGAAGGCCGGATTGAATTTCACGCTTCAGTCGAAGGCGGGCGACCTCGATCTGCTGGGTGAGATTACAGGTATCGGCGCCTACCCCGCCGTTCGAAGGTTGTCCACGGTGATGCGCGTGTACGATCGCGACGTCCGCGTGCTCAGCCTCGATGGTCTCGAACGTGCCAAGCTGGCCGTGGGACGGCTCAAAGATCTCGCGGACCTTGCCGAGATCCGTGAAATCAAGCGCTTGTCGCGTTGAACGAGGTCTGGTCCGGCTGAAGCCGGACACGACGTCTACCGTTTCTCCGCGGCGCGCGAGCCGCTCAGCATGTGCGGGAGCGCGTAGTTGCCTTCGTGGCAGGCGAATTCGAGCACCGGTTCCGCTTCGTTTCTCGTCAGCGGCATCGAAAACGTCCACGGGCGCGTCCACGTCGTCGGATCGTTGACCGTCACCGCCCACTCGATCGTGTGATCAGAAGTGGGCGTGAACCGTTCTACCAGACGCAGCGTCGCAGCGTTGGCATTCCGATACGTGCTGCGATCTTTGTAGTTCGTCGATTCGACGACGAGTGAGTTGCCCTCCCAACGGCCTCTCGCATCCCCCATCTCAAACTCGATCGCGTGCGTCGTGTGTGCGCGACGACCGAGACGAATCAGACGTACGTCGTGAATCAGCTCGTATCGGATCGCGACAACACCTGGCGCCTGCACGATCTGATACGAGTTGCCGAGGATGTGCGGCATCATCGCGCCCGGCACGCCGCGCGTGATGCAGCGTTCCCACAGGTCGAAGTCCTCGACGCTGTTCAAGGGGCGATCAGCGTCGAAGCTGCTCGGCCCCCTCGACCGGGCATTGAGGATGCCTTGAATGCCCGTATCCTGAAACGGATCCGCCGGACCGATCCGCTTCTGGGCTGCCGGCGTCATCGGCGGCACCCGGCCGTCGGGTGGATCCACGATCAGCCACGCGCGACTCCCCTTCGTGACCTCGAGCGGATCGCGAAACTGCAGCGGTCCGACGCCGGCCGCGCGCTCGATGACCTGCGTGTTCCGCTTCGCGAGCACGTCGGCGAGCTCCGCCCCGCGAACATCATCGACTCTTCGCCCCGTGAACTGCTGGGGCCGTTCGAGCGGTGTGCTTTGTTCGTACTTGTTGGTGTAGGTCCCCTGCAGGTCCGGGTCGCCCCACGGCGTGCGCGGCGGCGCATACGGCGTCGCGGATGACAGGACGCTGACGAAGACCAGAGGAGTGAGGGCGACCAGAACGCCAAGCCGCCGGGTCATGGCGACTCTTATACGCCCAACCCGGCGGCCTGGCAACCTGACTCGATCAGGCGTTCAACTTCGGTTTGTCATTACCGCAGGACGAGGCGACACGACGCAGCGAACGCACTTGCATCTCTCCGCCCACGAGCCTGCCGGTCACGCTCACGCGTTCGCCGACGTGACTCCTCAACCGCAGCCGACGCGAGGCGTCGACGATCCCGACCGGAGACGAGCTCTTTCGCAGGAACGCCGACTTCCAGCTGCGCGACCGCGGCGCATAGGCACCGGTCGTATCCTTCAGACGGAACATGTCGCCGTCCTTCGCGAGGCATCCGGCGATCGTCACGATCCGCGATGTCACCTTGGTATCGCTCGTCGACCGCGCCGTGTGAGTCAATACCACCGCGGATGCGTTCGACACGCTGATTGCGTCGGGCAACTGGTCGCTGCTCTGCTCGTGCAACGCCGCGGTGGTCGATGGCGCACCAGCAGCCACACCGTTCGGCGCTCGGAACCCGACGACGGCCACGGCCATGATGATCGCGACACTGAACGACAGCACCGCCGCTGTCGACCTGTCCATCGTGCTCGGAACGTGCATGACTCGTTCGACGGTTCGCTTCCACGCCGCGCGATTCCAGAAGGCTTCGACTCGAGTACGCATGGCGCGCCACGCACTCCGGGCTGGTTGGCTCGTCCACGAGAACGCCTTCAGAAGCGACGAATTCCTCGGGCGGATCTGTTTCTTCACGGGCATCGATGCCCTCCTTCGTAAAACGGGTGGGACCAACGGCCTGATGCGGCAAACGCGATGCCGGAACCCCGGCATCGAGCCGCTGGCGCTAACCTGCAGGGAGCGGGACCCTTACCACCACATTTCAGAATTGGGATCGCGCGGGGGACACGATGGCACACCCAATATCGTGATCGACCGGCCTCACTTTTGGTTTGGGCAGATTCCCCTTTGACTTGGCTCGGAAGTATAGTGCCGCCATGAACAGACGCGAATTTCTCGCCGGCATCGCGGTCGCGCCGTTGGCTGCATCTCCGTTAGGCAGCCAGGCGCAGACGGCAACGCCGCAAGGCGCCGCACCAGCGCGCCAGCGGGTCAAGCTCAGGCAGAGCGTGATGGCGTCGGTGTGGGGTATGGGGTCGACGCTCTCCTTCGAAGAGCGGTGCAAGGTTCTCGCGCGCATCGGCTTCAAAGGTGTCGACCTGCCCACACCCGAGCAGGCGCCGATGCTGAAGCAGTACGGCCTCGCGCCCGCGCTGATGACCGGCGCCGGCACCACGTTTCAGGACGGGCTGATCCGCAAAGAGCTCCACGACAAGTTCGAGGCGGCGTTTCACGCCGGCATCGACACCTGCGCGGCCGTCGGCTGCCCGACGCTGATCGCAATGCCCGGCGAGCGGCGCGGCATGTCGCGCGAAGAGTCGGTCGACAACGCGGCCGCCATCCTCAGCCGCGTCAAGGGCTACGCCGAGCAGAAGAACGTGACGCTCTGCATGGAGATCACCAACTCGAAGGTCGTCGCCGATCAGCGGACCGATCAGGTGTTCAATCACCTGGCATGGGGCTTCGACGTCTGCCGCAAGGTCAACTCACCGCGGGTGAAGATCCTGTACGACATCTATCACGTGCAGATCATGGACGGCGATGTCGTACGGAATCTGCGCGACAACATCGATCTGGTCTGCCACATACATGTGGCCGGCGTGCCCAGCCGGCAGGAGATCGATGATACGCAGGAGTTGAACTACCGCTTCATCGCGAACGCGATCGCCGATCTCGGATTCACCGGCTTCGTTGCTCACGAACATCGGCCCGGACCGGGGCGCGATCCGATCAAGAGTTTGCAGCAGTGTTTTGAAATCATGAACGTCTGAGCGTTGAACGAAGGGGCACAGGGTTCAGCAGGTTCAGTACGGAGGGACGCCTTCAGGCGGCCCGAAGAAGGTCACGTTCAAAGGTTCCGAGTTCAAGGGTTCATCGTTCCTGGAGGTCCAGATGCGTGGGATCGCCATGGCCCTTATCGCGGTTGCCCTCCTGTGCTGCGCGTCCCTGTTCGGACAAGCCGCACAAACTGGCGCACAAAGCAGCGCTCCGACTGTTCGACCTGGCACATCGACTGGAGCCACGGTTCCAGGCATGCCACCGCCTCGCGACAATCGAGGCGCTCAAACAGGAACCGGGCACGTTCGTGGGCGCGTCGTTGCGACGCAGACCGGCGCGCCGTTGCGCCGCGCGCAGATCCTGCTCTTCGGTGCCGATGGCCAGAGTCAGATGCGACGAACGGCCACGACCGATGGCGAAGGCCGCTATGAGTTCGCGAACTTCCCCGCGGGTCGGTTCACGGTCACCGCGACGAAGGCTGGCTACGTCACGATGCAATACGGTCAGAAGCGGCCGTTCGAGACCGGCACGCCGCTCAACATCGCCGACGGCGAAGATCAGACGCGCATTGATTTCGCACTCCCACGCGGCGGCGTGATCGTCGTTCGCGTGGTCGATGACTTCGCAGAGCCACTTGCGGGCGCGCAGGTGCAGGTGCAGCGTTATCAGTACGGTCCCGATGGTCAGCGCAGACTCAGCACTGTCAATACCGGCTCCCCGTTCAGCGCGACCGACGATCGGGGCGAGAACCGGGCATTCGGCCTCATGCCCGGCGAATACATCGTGAGCGCCGGGATGCGCGGCCCGGGCACACCGGCTACACCCGGAAGCGGAAATGATGTGAACGAGGGTTTCTCGCCGACGTTCTATCCGGGAACGATCAATCCTGCCGAGGCGCAGGCGATCACGGTCGGCGTCGGTGACGAGACGTCGGTGCAGCTGGCGCTCATTCCCTCGCGACTGCTTCGGATCAGCGGCTCTGTAGTTGACTCGGAAGGTCGGCCTGCTGCCGGCGCCGGTCTGTCACTCGTCACGCGGACGGGCACCTCGATGTTTTCGTCAGGCGTCGGCACAGTCGGAGCCGATGGAAGCTTCTCGATCGGCGGCGTCCCTCCCGGTGAGCACAGCATCGATGTCCGTCCGGTGCCGCGTCCCGGGGTAACCGGTGGCGAATCGGCGTCGGTCCCGATCTCGGTATCGGGCAGCGACATCTCAAACCTGCGTATCGTCACCGGCAAGGGAACGACGATCAGCGGCCGTGTCGTGTTCGAGGGTTCGTCGACACGCTCGAACGACGCCACGCCACTGCGGGTGATGGCGCCGCAATCCGATCCGTCGAGGCAGATCTTCACGTTTCCGGGCAGTGATCCGTTGGCGAACGGGGCACTCGACGAACAGGGCAACTTTCAATTGAGCGGCATATCGGGACGTGTGTTCCTGTCTCTCACGACGCCTCCGACGTGGGTGATGAAGTCGATCATCATCGACGGCGAGGACATGACGGACATGCCACTCGACGTCGCCGGACGACCGTCAGTGACTGGTGTCGTGATCCGAATGACTGACAAACTGACTCAGATTGCAGGTCAGGTGAGCGATGCACGAGGTCAGGTCCTGAAGGATTACGTCGTGGTGTTCCTGCCTGCCGAACACAAGGAACCTGTCATCGCGGCACGGTGGATTCG